>JAXHVO010000065.1:0-18063 GCA_034189135.1 Thermodesulfobacteriota bacterium
TATCCGTGGCACATAGAAACTCTCCTTATGTCACCATTTACAATACCAGCGACTGGAGCAAGGTCACTAACCCATCTACACTGCCAACAGGCGTCGGTCAAAATGTCGATTTTAATCATGATGGTTCGCAGATGGCTGTGGCTCATGAAAGTTCACCCTATATCACCTTTTATAAAACATCAAACTGGAGCAAGGTCACTGATCCTGCCACATTGCCTCCCGCCGCTGCCTGGGACGTCGCTTTCAACCATGATGGGTCGCTGGTGGCGGTAGCGCACAATACTACGCCATTCATAACCATTTACGACGATTCTTTACCCTGGCCTGATTTTGCGGCGTCCGTATTGATCGGCAAAACCGGCGACTGGAGCAAGTTAGCCGATCCGACCACTTTACCTGCCGGTGCCTGGAGAACAGCCTTTAATCATGACGGCTCATTAATGGCCGTGGCTCATGAGATATCTCCCTACATCACTATTTATAACACCAGTGATTGGAGCAAGGTCGCCAATCCGTCCACTTTGCCGACCGGCGGTGCCTACGGTGTGAGTTTCAATCATGACGGCTCATTGATGGCCGTGGCTCATGGTACTTCTCCTTACATCACTATTTATAACACCAGCGATTGGAGCAAGGTCGCCAATCCGTCCACTTTGCCGACCGGTAATGGGTTGAGCGTCGCTTTTAATCATGACGACTCGTTGATGGCCGTGGCACACTTTAATTCTCCCTACATTACCATTTACAACACATCAGACTGGAGCAAGGTCACCAACCCTGCCACATTGCCGACAGGGAATGGTTGGGGTTGTGATTTTAATCATGACGGCTCATTACTGGCCGTGGCGCATGATACTTCTCCCTATCTCACTGTTTATAATACCAGCGACTGGAGTAAGGTCACTATTTCCTCATCGCCGACCGGTCCGGGAAAAGATGCGGCTTTCAATCATGACGGCTCATTACTGGCGGTGGCGCATGATACTTATCCTTATGTCACCATCTACAACACCAGCAACTGGACCAAGGTCACAAATCCTTCCACCTTGCCAACTTCTGTTGCTTACGCAGTATCATTCAACCGTGACGGCTCGTTGCTGACTGTGGCTCATGCGGGATCTCCTTATGCAACTATTTATAACACGAACGATTGGAGCAAGGTTACCGATCCCGCCACATTGCCCACCGGGACCGCGAGGGGCGCGGCCTTCAATCATGACGGCTCATTGCTGGCTTTGGGTCATAATGCGACCCCTCATATTACTGTCTATGTCCCGATTCAGTATTCCAAAGGCCATAAAGACGAATACCGGATTTCAAAGGGAACTGGACGCTGGGCTACGAATTTTACCCCGTCCGAAAAGCCGTATCCGAACGCAGATCCAGGTGGCGGCATGACGGCCAATTTTACCGTGGAGAAATCCATCGAGGCCAACCGGATCGACCAGGGCTGGCCGCTGCTCAAATATACCAATCGAATAAATATCATAAACAGCCTCTCGGCCCGGTATGCCAGAGCCTGGTCCGGCCATATTGATGAGGTTGAATCGGATCGGGCGCTAGTTAAGTCTTCAGACAGTGTCAGCATTGCCAAATACGGCACACTGACCGGCCCTCAGCGGGTGTATTACTATATTATTGACGAGGCCCAGGCCCAGATGGTGCTCGATCAGGAAATTAAGGACCTGGCAGAGGCACGCGTGATCGTTGAATATGACGGCGGTTTTTATCTGACGGATCTAAAGCGGAGCGACTTGATTACGTTCACCTTTGAGTCTGGAGACGCGTTGGACCGGATGCTCCTTGGCATGGTGACATCCGATAACCATGCTTTTCGTATCATCGATAAGACAGTTCGCCCAGACGGCACTATCCAGCTGCAGGTAGTTTTTTTTGAAACATTATCATAACCAGGAATAAATAAGTTAGGACCGCCCCGGTGGAAGCAGCCACTTCCCCGGAGCGAATGGCTGCGCATGACAACCAGACATCTACAATAGACGGCCCTGTGCCCGGACCCGAGCAGAAATATTATAGCACGCCGTCTGATAGGCTCTCAAGGAGGAAATAATGAACAGCCCATTCGCTTATATCGGAGGAAAATCGCAACTATCGAAAACCATCATCAGTATGATCCCGGATCACAAAGCCTATTGTGAAGTTTTTGCCGGGGCGGCTTGGGTGTTTTTCAGGAAAGATACATCAAAATATGAGGTTATTAATGACTTGGACAGCGATCTGATCACCTTTTACCGGGTGCTGCAGAACCATCTGGAGGAATTTTTAAAACAGTTCAAATGGCTCCTGGCATCGAGAGAATGGTTCGAGGACTGGAAGCGCCAGCAGGCGGCCGGAGGGCTGACCGATATCCAGCGCGCCGCCAGATACTATTATCTGCAGCGCATGTGCTTCGGCGGCAGGGTGCTCAACAGAACGTTCGGTACCGCTCAATTACGCAGGCCGAGGGTTAACCTGTTACGCATCGAGGAGGAGCTTTCCGAGGTCCACCTGAGGCTTACCCATGTAACCATTGAAAATCTTCCCTGGCAGGAGTTCATCAGCCGTTATGACAGAGCCGAGACATTCTTTTATCTCGACCCGCCATATTACAAACTGCCATATTACGAGCACAATTTAGAACTGAAAGACTTTAAAGAGATGGCCAGTGTTTTGTCCGGGATCAAAAGCAGATTTATATTAAGCCTCAACGATCATCCAGACATCAGAAAGACTTTTAAAAGATTTAAGATAAAGCCCGTTGAACTAAAATACTCGGTGGCTGTGGGGAAAAGGAGGAAAGCAAAGGAGCTGATCATCAGCAACGATTAACGCCGATATCAGCCGTTTTTAAATGATTTTATTACCTGTCGATTCAGACCCCTCGAATCGAACAGGTTTTTTGCGCTCTAAATTTAGCAACTTACAATTTTCTGAGTTTATTTGCAAAAAGTTCTGAGTTTACGTGCAAATTTACACCCAATCTGGAAGAATCTAAAATGATTGACACAGGCGGCAAAAGGGTTTACAAAAAATTGTCATCCGCAGTTAGCATATACCGGAGTATTTTTTATGGACATGAAAAGGGATTATTATGAGGACGTACAGCTGTTTTCTTCGGGTGTAATCGTTTTCTGGTTTGCAGTCCTCATTGCCTTCCTCGCTTTATATCCGTTCCTATTTAAAAATTACTATGTTTATTTAGCCAATTATATTGCCATTAATATTATTGTTGTCATCGGCCTGAATATTCTGGTGGGTTATACCGGGCAGATTTCTCTTGGACATGCCGGTTTTTTTTGCATCGGCGCCTATGGTACCATTATCTTAATGACCAAAGTGCATCTTCCTTTTTTGCTGGCATTGCCTGCGGCGGCGTTGGTGGCCGCCTTTTTTGGTTTTCTACTGGGTCTTCCCGCACTGCGTCTGGAGGGACCCTACCTTGCCATTGCCACTCTCGGTTTTGGACTCACCATCACACAAGTTATCGGCAGAATGGAGATTTTCGGAGGCAGACAGGGGCTTCATGCCCCTGAACTGATTATCGGCCCCTGGCACTTAAGCTCCGACAGGGACTTCTATTATCTTTTAATTACAATTACAGTACTACTTACGATTGCGGCACGTAATCTGATAAAGACCAAAATCGGGCGGGCATTTATTGCCATAAGGGATGCTGATATTGCAGCGGAAACCATGGGTGTCAACCTGGTATTGTATAAGACCCTATCGTTTGCCGTGAGTGCGTTTTATGCAGGAATAGCCGGTGGTTTATATGCCTTTGTGCTGCGTTTTATTGAACCGGAAATTTTTACCCTGATGATGTCCATTATGTTTCTTGCCATGGTGGTGGTTGGCGGCTTGGGCTCAATAATGGGCTCTATTACCGGTGCTGTTTTATTGAGCTGGCTCGATTTACAGCTGCGCAATATATTAAACATTCCCTACATCGGGGATTGGCTGGAAGCCTTATCTAAAAGTTATTTTTCCATTACAGGGGTTTCCAACATCCAGCTCATTGTGTTCGGCTTGATTATGATTTTGATTATGTTGTTTGAGCCTCTTGGTATCTTCGGGATTTGGATTCGAACGAAGAAGTATTGGAAAACCTGGCCGTTTTAGATGAGCGTCACTTCGTGACTTGATGATCAGTCCTTCGGGCTTTGAGGAGCAGTCCTAAAAAGTTAACAATTGACAATTAACCGTTCACAATTCATAATTAATTGTCAATTGCGAATTGTTAATTGCCAATTGTGAATTAGCAGCGAAGCGTTCATCAAGATCGAAGGCCGCTCTTCAAGCAAAGCGCTCTTCAAACGTAGTGCTCCTCAAGCGAAGCAGTCATTCAGCGAAGCCCTCGGCCTTTAGGGGTAATTTGATTTATGATTGATTTTCTCCAGGTGATTGTCAGCGGGATTGCAGTGGGAAGCTCCTACGCATTAATGGGCCTTGCCATGGTGATCATTTATAAGACCTCCGAGGTTCCTAATTTTGCCCAGGGGGAAATGGCTCTGATTTCTTCATTCCTTACTTATATGGTTCTTGAATTTCATGGGTTTCCTTATTATATTGCTTTCCCGGGAGCGATGATATTTTCTGTAATATTAGGGTGTTTTCTCGAGTTTGCGATACTTAGAAGAGCGAAAGAACCCAATATTCTTGGTATGATCATCATTACCATCGGTATTGAGATGGTTCTGATGGGGTTTGTCTCTTGGAAGTTTGGGGCGGATCCCAAGACTATGCCCTTTCCCGTTTCTCCTTATGAAAGCATCATGCTGGGAGGCGTATATATCAGTATGCTGGAGGTACTCACCCTGGCCATGGCTCTGCTTTTGATGGTCGTTCTTTTTATTTTTTTCAGGTTTGCCAAAATAGGAGTTGCCATAAAAGCGACTCAGCAGAACGAGATGGCTGCGCGCCTGATGGGGATACGGACCAATCGGGTTATGATGATTACATGGGGGATATCTTCCCTTGTTGGCTGTATTGCGGGGTTGCTCATCTCACCGGTTACCATGCAGCCATATATGATGTGGGACCCCATGCTCAAAGGGTTTGCCGCAGCTGTTATGGGTGGGATGACCTCCTTACCCGGTGCGGTAGTTAGTGCCTATCTTCTCGGTATAATAGAAAATTTGTTTGGCATCTACGTATCCATTGAGTTTAAATCAGTTGTTGCATTTGCCATTATTGTTCTGGTTCTTTGTATCAAACCAAGTGGATTATTTGCCCGTCATTATGTGAAAAAGGTATAGATTTGAATTTTCACCAATTTATCAACATTTACTGAAAAGGAGGGAAACAATGGTCAAAAAAGGTCTAGGATTATTCTTGGTAGTAGCAGTCATGCTTTTTGGGTTGGCTTTTGGAGCCATGGCAGAAGAAGGTGTGACGGATACCGAGATTCATATCGGCCAGTGGGGCCCGCAAACCGGGCCGGCAGCGCCTTGGGGTGCAGTTGCCCGCGGCACAGGTGTTTATTTTGATATGATCAATGCAGAAGGCGGCATTCACGGACGCAAGATTGTGTATCACATGTTTGATGATGGCTATAATCCTGCCAAGACAAAAGCAGGGGTTAAACAACTCCAGGAAGGAAAAGGGATGTTTGGATGGGCGTCAGGCGTAGGTACTTCTACGGGTCTTGCTGTAAAAGACTACCTGATGGAGCGCAAGATACCATGGGTGGGTCCTGCTGCGGGCTCTATGCATTGGATCACTCCCCCTCAAAGATACCTCTTCGGGGTATATCCCTTGTATTATATCGAAGCCAAGGCCCTTTGCCGGTATGCAATCGATCAAATGGGCAAAAAGCGGATCGCCATTGCTTATCAAAATGACGATTATGGAAAAAATGGACTGAAAGGTGCTATTGATGAGCTGGCCACCCGTAAAATGAAGCTTGTGGCAAAAATACCCATTGAACTAAAAGATACCGATATGAGACCCCATGTGATGAAACTTCGCCAGTCAAAGGCGGACATGGTTCTTTTATGGGGCAGTCCTGTTCATGCCGTTCGAATTGTTGGAACAGCAGCAGCGATGAAGTTTGCCCCTCAATGGATGAGCACAAGTACCTGTTCCGATTTTCCCCTGATGTACAAAATCAGCAAGGGTCTGTGGAAAGGCGTCATTACTGCCGCCTTTTCTGAGATGCCGGATTCCGACCTTCCTTTAATGAAACAATACAAAAAAGCATATGATAAATTTGCCGCAAAGGGTGAAAGATGGGGCGTTTTCTTTTACGCAGGCTTTGTTTTTGTGGAGCCAATGGTAGAGGCCATAAAACGATCCGGCAGGGATTTGACCCGCGAACGCTTTGTAAAAGAGATGGAAGGTTTGAAAAACTTTCAAGGAACTTCCGGAAAAATCAGCTACAAGGCTTTTGACCCCAACGATCCGTCCTGCAGGCAGGGCCAGAACCAGACCTATCTGATTCAATGCCAGGAAGGGGCAAAGGCTAAAAAATTAACCAAGTGGATGACGATTAACTAGGATTGGTTAACCCGTGTTACGGGTTGCGAGTCAATGTCATTAACTTAAGCACAAAAAAGCAAATAAAACTTGTAATTATATATAGTTATGATATACTACCAGCCAACATTAAATACAATTCAATCTTGTGAAAGGAGAAAAAAATGTCAGAAAATATTCAAAATACAGGCAATGTTGGCATGGATACTGCTTTCCAATTTGTGTGCCAATCTCATTAACTATCTGAAAGAAATCATCTTTTCTCACGAATTTCTTGCCCGTCATAAAAACTCCCCAGAAGCCTTCACCAGAAAACGAAAACTCCCCTTTCATACGCTGCTTTTCTTTCTGATGAATCTTGTTAAAGGCTCATATCAGGATGAGCTTGATAAATATTTTCAAGCTATCCACAGCTTTAAAGTCGCAAAACGCATTGTATCGAAGGTCGCACTATCAAAAGCCCGAATGAAGCTTGGATATTCTGCTTTTATTGAACTCAACCGACATTTGGCTGATTATTTCTACCGAAAATTTAAACCCCTCACATGGCATGGTTTTAACCTTCTGGCAGTTGACGGCACTACATTTCGTTTGCCGCGTATAAAAGAAATCGCTGAACATTTTGGTGCCTGGAACCCCAGAAATGGTGGCGAGTGCCCAATGGCCAGAGGGTCTCAATTGTTTGATCCTCTTAATAAAATCTCCATTGATGCTATCATAAGCCCAAAAGAGATCGGCGAACGAGAACTCGCTGCACATCATTTCTTAAATTTGCTCCCTGAAGATCTGGTCTTGCTTGACAGGGGATACCCGGCTTACTGGCTTTTTAATCTTATTCTGTCTCTGGATGCTAATTTCTGTGCCAGAATTTCATATAAAAAATGGAAAATTATCCGAAAGTTCTATAACTCCGGGAAAACAGATAAAATCATATCTTTGCCGGCCCCAGGGACATCTATCAGGCAATGCCGCGAGATGGGTCTGGATATCCTGCCACTGAAACTGAGACTCATCCGTGTTGAGCTGGATACGGGGATCACAGAAGTGCTCATTACATCCTTGATCGATAAAGATTCATATCCAGCAGAAATATTTATGGAATTGTACCATAAAAGATGGCCTGTTGAAGAAGATTATAAAACCATGAAATGCTGGCTTGAAGTAGAAAACTTTGCCGGCAAGTCTGTCTTATCCGTATATCAGGATTTCTATGCAAAAGTATTTTCAAAGAACTTGACATCCGTTCTGGCATTTCCGACACGGGAAATAATAGAGCAAAACAGCAGAACCTGTAAACATCCTCGCCAGATCAACTTTACTCAGGCGTTATCAAGAATCAAAAACGTTATCGTGCTGTTATTCAATCACATAGGAGAGAGTGTCACCGATATAATTTCTGATCTTCATGAAATATCTATTAGAACAACTGAACCGATAAGACCAGGTAGAAAATTTCCACGAAACCATAAAAGTATGCGGAGATTATTTTACCTGAATTATAAACCTATCAGCTAAAGTTAATGACATTGGGTTGCGAGTTACGAGTGATGAAATGAATTCCATCTAATTTTAAATGGTAAAAATGTTAATATTCCTTATTTGTTTCGTCCTTTGTTCTTCGTTCCTCGATTTTTTTTAACCCGCAATCCGTGACACACAACTCGCAACGTGTGGCCTTTACCATGGTAACCCTTACAGGGGTAATCAAGGCAGAGCCCTCTGGACCCGGATCTTTACTGCTTATGTCATTTTTTAAAATAAACAACCTGTCTATCTCTTTTATGGGATTGAAAGCCTTAAGTGATATTTCCTTTGATATGCAAAAGGGCACTATATTTTCAATCATCGGCCCAAATGGGGCAGGAAAGACAACGCTGTTTAACTGTATCAACGGAATCTATAAACCGGATCAAGGCCAAATTTTTTTTAAAGGAAAAAATATTCAAAGAAAAAAGCCCCATCAGATTGCCAAACTTGGAATTGCCCGTACATTTCAGAATATCGAGCTTTTCGCTAACATGAACACCATGGAAAATATAATGCTGGGTCGCCATTTATTTATGAAAACAGGCCTTTTCCGTGGCGCACTCCTGTGGGGAAAACGTTCCTTTGCCGGGAAAGAAGAAATGACTCACCGGAGGAAAGTGGAAGAAATTATCGATCTTCTAGACTTGCAGTCCAACAGAAATAAGCTGGTGGGAGGCCTTCCATACGGTGTTCAGAAACTGATTGAACTGGGAAGAGCATTGGCGCTGGAACCTGAGTTATTGCTTCTGGATGAGCCATGCGCGGGAATGAATGCAGAGGAAAAGCAGGATATTATTTTCTGGATAAAGGATATTCAGGATGAAATGGGGATATCCATTTTACTGATAGAACACGATATGACCATGGTTATGGATGTGTCAGATCGTATTCTGGCCATTAACTTTGGGTGTTCGATTACCGAAGGAACTCCAAAAGAAGTGCAACAACATCCCGAAGTATTAAAAGCCTATCTTGGAGAGAACGAAACAGTCTAAGTAACCGTTCACGGGTTCAAAGGTTCAGGGGTTCAAGGTTGAATTCTTGTCCCTAACCCTGAACGTTGAACCCTGAACCTTTGAACGGTTATCAATCTAAATTTATGGGCACAATTCTTGAGATAAAAAATATCGAAACCTATTATGATCTGATCTATGCCATTCGCGGTGCGTCCCTGTCGATTGAAGAAGGGACCATCACCGCTATCCTGGGTAATAACGGAGCGGGCAAATCAACCATTTTAAAGACGGTGATGGGTTTGATTGAAGACCAGCCGGATAAAGGCACCATTGAGTATATGGGTAAACGCATCGATGGCATGGATACTGAAAAAATTGTCCGCCGAGGAATTTCTTATGTACCGGAAGGGCGGGAAGTTTTTGAAGAACTTACCGTAAAAGAAAACCTGGCAATGGGTGCTTATATCCGCAAAGATCACGGGAAAATCAACGATGACATTGAGCGAATTTTTATTTATTTTCCTATACTTAAGGATCGCATAAATCAATGGGCGGGGACCCTTTCTGGAGGTGAACAGCAGATGCTTGCCATCGGCCGTGCCCTGATGAGTCGTCCCAAGCTTCTTTTTTTAGATGAGCCTTCACTGGGTCTTTCACCTATTCTGGTTCAGGAGATTTTTGAAATTATTAAAAGCATTAATAAAGAAGGGGTTACCATTTTGCTGGTCGAGCAAAATGCACGTATGGCTTTGTCTATTTCACAGGTTGGCCTTATTATAGAAAACGGCAGGTTTGTGATGAAAGGCGAAGCCAGCGAGCTGATGGAAGATAAAGATGTTAAGGAATTTTATATGGGAGTTCGTTCCGAAGCTTCGGCCAAAGGATATCAGCGCTGGAAACGAAAAAAAGCCTGGAGGTAAAAGAGCGGGTATTTACAGGTGAATAATAAAGTGATTTCAGAAACGGTTCCGCAGGTATTTAAAGAAGCTGTTTTAAAATATGCCGACCGGGTGGCCATGCGCAAAAAGGATTATGGCCTCTGGCATGACATCTCATGGAACGACTATTATTATAATGTCAAGTGTGTAGGATCTGCGCTCATATCAATGGGTCTTGAAAAGGGTGACCGGGTTTGCATCATCGGTGATAATTGCCCGGAGTGGATATTTGCCAGCATGGGCATTCAATGTTCCGGGGGTGCGGCCACAGGAATATATGCCACAAATGCATGGCCGCAGGTGGAATATGTAGTAAATCATTCAGAGTCCGAATTTCTCTTTGCCGAAAATGAGGAGCAGCTCGACAAATGGCTGATGTTTAAAGATAAGGCTCCCATGTTAAAAAAGGTAATCGTGTGGGATACAGAAGGCCTCAGACAGTTTCAGGATCCTGCTGTGATGACTTTTGATGAATTGATCAAAGTCGGCCTTAAGGCTGATAAAGAAAACCCCGGGCTATTTGAATTACGGATGAAAGAAGTGATGCCGGATGATGTTTCGGTGCTTATTTATACATCCGGTACAACAGGCCCACCCAAAGGAGCCATGCTGACGCACGGCAACCTGGTCTGGATGGGACGAGCTATTACAACGGACAACCCGATGTATGATACGGATGAAATAATGTCCTTTCTGCCCCTGTGTCATATTTTTGAACAACTCTTTTCCATTCTGGGGCATATTACAAACTGCCATACGGTCAATTTCATTGAGAGCCTGGACACGATAACGGATAATATGATTGAGATTTCACCCACGGTGGAACATGGGGTGCCGCGTATATGGGAAAAATACCATTCTGCCATCACCATAAAGATGTCGGATGCCACCTGGTTTAAACGGCTTGCATTCAACACCGCCCTGAAAATCGGAAAGAAAAGGGCCGACTTGAGAATGAATTTTAAAAAGGTGCCGGTTTATCTTAAATTACTATACCAGTTTACATACTTTACCGTTTTCAGAAAGCTTAAAGAGAGGATGGGCTTTGACCGGCTTCGGGTGGCTATTTCCGGTGCGGCGCCTATTTCTCCTGATGTTCTGCATTTTTTCCAATCCATAGGGGTAAACCTGATTGAAGGTTACGGGCAAACCGAAGGAACAGGCGTAACGTCGGTTTCCCGGCCTGACAGGGTGAAGTTCGGTACCGTCGGACCACCTCTTACAGGAGTGGAAATAAAAATTGCCGGTGATGGTGAGATACTGGTGAAGTCTCCAGGGGTGTTTAAAGGTTATTTTAAAAATTCTGAGGCAACGGATGAAACTCTGAAAGACGGGTGGTTATATACCGGTGATGTGGGTGAAATTGACGAAGATGGGTATCTGAAAATCACCGACCGCAAAAAAGATATCATTGTTACCGCCGGCGGAAAGAATATCACTCCTCAGTACATAGAGAATAAACTGAAGGCAAGTATTTATATCAATGATGCGGTGGTGATCGGCGACCGGAGGAAGTTTCTTTCATGCCTGATTATGATTGACGAAGATAACGTGGTCAAATACGCTCAGGATCATAAAGTACAATTTTCAACCTATAAGGATCTGACTCAAGATCCGGTGATAAACAAATTGATTCAAAAAGAAGTGGATGCGGTGAATGAAACCCTTGCCCGGGTGGAAAACATCAGAAAATTTACCATCCTGCCTAAAAAGCTCTACGAGGAAGACGGGGAAGTGACCCCCACCATGAAGGTAAAGCGAAAGTTCGTTAATGACGCCTTCAGTGATTTGATTGAAAGCATGTATGGATAATATTTAACCCGCCCTTTTTTTTCTTTTCACCACGGATTTTCACGGAAATTTCACAGATATAAAAAAATCAGCAATAATTATCTGACTACTGGCTTATATATGTGTTTTTCAAGGGTTATGAAAACTCGGTCGAAATTGGTAATGAAACAATTTGAACATCGAATAAGGGTGTCCTACGCTCTATTAGGTTATTAAATTGAAACACCGAAGGTGTACAGTCATTGGATGTTCAACGTTGGATGTTCGATGTTGGACGTTCATTTTTTATTTCTTTCGTGAGCCATTGACGCAACTTCGTGGCAAAGCTTTTCAATCAATGATGTTTATGCGGGATCCGGCCCAATTGGTGCGCATGCTCATGTTTGTGCACATAAATCTGGTCATCTAAAACAATCTTACCATCTTTCATGGTGTAAATTTGTTTGGTGGTGGCCGCCAGGAAATCGATTTCATGGGATATTAATATATAGGAAAGGTCTAAATTGGGTAGAATATCAATAAGTTTCAACCTGGTTTCCGCATCAAGGCCTGTCAGCGGTTCGTCGAGAAGCAAAACTTGCGGTTTCATGGATAGAACGGTGGCAAGGGAAACCAGCCGCTTTTCACCTCCGGACAGTTTGTAGGTTATCCGGTCCTCAAATTCGGCAAGACCCAGAGATTCCAATGTTTTTCTTGAAATTTCTATGGCCTCTTCTTTGGACTTACCCACATTCAAAGGGCCGAAGGCAACATCCTCTAAAACCGTGGGACAAAAAAGTTGATCATCCGCATCCTGAAAAAGGAGCCCTATCTTCCCGCGAATGTTTGAAAAATCATCTTCGCTGCAAGCAGGTTGACCGAAAATTTCCATTTTTCCGGAAGATGGTTTTATAAGCCCCATGATAATATGGAAAAAGGTGGTTTTCCCGCTTCCATTGGGTGCAATCAACCCTGAACGATCTCCGGGAAAAAATTTAAAATCAAGTCCATCGATGACAAGGGGCCCTCCCGTATAGCCGAAAGTAATGTTTTCAAGATTTATTATGGGATGGCTATTTTCATTCATTTTATGTTGCTTTCACCTGCTGCCCCGTCGGCCCGGCAGGTCCTAGTTGGATCCTTCTGTGTTTTGGTGACCGTGTGGCCGAACTTTTACACGATTTCCAGAAAAAGCAATACGGTTAACAAAATTGTCATGACAGTTGAAAAATGCCAGCTTAAACGGGTGGATGAAAATTTATATAGACTGTAAAATTTTCCTTTGAATCCCCGACACATCATTGCCTGATGGACGCGCTGAGCTCTGGCTGAAGCCCGCACAAAAATTATTCCAATAAGATATGCATATGTTTTGTAAGTATGTATGTTTGTGCCGGGTTTGAAACCACGAATTTTTATGGCCCTTACCAGCCGTTGGTATTCATTTTCAATAACAAAAATATATCGGACAGTCATTAGAAAAAGAAAAACAAGTTTTTGCGGAATCCTCAGGCGACTTAAAGTATGACCCATGGTAACCAGAGACATGGAAGAAAGCAAAGCCATAACTGCCAGTAAAATGGCATTCGATTTTAAGGTGATCTGAGCAGAAAGGATAATACCGGGCCTGGTGATGGCCAAAGGCCCCATATTGAAAACAGACTCGCCACTGTAAGTAAAAGGTAGTATCAACCAGATTAAAAGAATCAATCCGTTCACCACGGCGAGCCTTTTGGCAACAGCGTAAAGGCTTAGCCCGGAAAGGCAAACCATTAAAAGTGATACAAAGACAGCGGTAAAAAGAGCGGGAAACCGGTATGACAGGGCGACGATAAAACAATAAGCGATGGCAAAAACGCCTCTTGTCGTTGGGCTGACCTGATTAATTCTCGCTTTTTCTGCAACAAACGGTTCACTGATCATGTTTGGGAGTGTCCTTTCAGGACTTTAGGAGCGGCCTGCGGCCTAAAGTCTGGCCCCTTGTACACACTTGATACTGGGGCATTTCTGGGGATTCTTGTAACCGCCCCAAAGCATTGAATATCGAATATCGAACAAGGAACCGCAGAATTACGAAGGATTCACTTCGACATTCGATATTCCTTGTTCGATATTCTGCGGTTCAAAAAGTAAATATAAAACAAATAGTTACCATAACCACGGGGTCATTTAGCAAAGCGCTCTATCCCTTCTTCCGTCGATAATGAAAATAAGCACCGACTCCCATAAGGCCAAGTATATAGCCGATACCGCCAAGGATTTCGCTGATAGTCGGGCCGCGGTTCGTCGATTTTCTGAGCATTTTAATAACCGGTTTCAGTTTTTTATCCAGGGCTTTTTCAACCGCCTGCTCGATTTCGTTTGAAATGAGCTCCGGTGATAATTCGGGTGGCGATGGCTCTTGCTGCATCTTTTCAGCCGATTTCAAGGATTTTTTATCAGCCAGGTCCTGTATTTCATCATGCGGAATCGTCCATTCTGCCCGATGCCCCATACCTGCCATAAGAGCAATCTTTAATGTTGTTTTTTTCGGAATTGTAAAGGAAAATTCTCCTTTATCATCTGTTTTCCCTTCAAGGAGGCTGTTTCCATTTAAATCGAAAACTAAAATTTTTCCGCCCTTAACCTTTTTTCCCCCGCTGAACTTGCTTTGGGTGAACACCTTGTCTCCTTCCACCCACCCAAATATCATGACTTTATGGGCATATGCATTGTCGGTTACACCCAAAAGAATTATAAGAAAAAGGGAAAATCCCCCAAAAACATTTCTTAAAATATGTTTGTTCATTTTTAAAATCCGAATTTGCTACAGTCTCATCAGTTAAAATATTTTTTCATGAAATAATTATTTGCCACTGATTTTCACTGAGATTTCATAGAAATTGAAAACAAAATGTCAGTGAATTTCCGTGCAATTCCGTGGTAAATTTTTTCAATTGCCCCACTGTGAAAACCCCGGCAGCATAGAAGGTTGAACCTTTTTGATAAAAAATATGAAAAAAGCGGTAATAATCCCTTCAATGATCATGATGGGAAAATGGGCAAGCACCACCAGGCCTGAAATCTCCAGAAAATTTTCATCTGTGGTCATCAATGCCAGACCCACTAAAACGGCACTGAAGAAAACAGAGAAAAAACCGCAGGCAAAAGCACCGGTGTATGCGATTGCAGGTTGTTTAAGAAGCATGGATCTAAACATATAATAACAAAGAATCGACGGCATTGCCATAGTCATTGTATTTACTCCCAGCGATGTAATCCCGCCAAACTGAAATAAAACCGCCTGAAGCAGAAGTGCAACCAAAATGGCCGGGAAAGCCGCCCATCCCAAAAGAAGCCCTACGATGCCGTTTAAAATAAGATGAACATTGGAAGGGCCCACCGGAACATGAATCAGTGATGCTATAAAAAATGAAGCAGACAGGATACTTACATGGGCAATGCGGTCATAATCCAGCTTTTTCAACCCGATGGTCATACCGGCCGCAGCAAGCACCCCGCCTGAAATAAGAACAGATCCTGATAAAACACCTTCAGAAATATGCATGATAATATTCTACCACATTAAAAATTATCCTTTGGGCCTGGTTAGAGACAAACGGCTATATCGGATTGATTAAGCCTTGTTACGAGTTACCTGTTGCGAGTTGCAAGTTGTTAATGGGAAATATTCCTTTTTTATAACCCGCACCCCGTAACCCACAACGGGTGGCGTTTACGAGGTGACCGCTTAAAGGGGTGATCAAGCCATGGCTCTTAGGGCTTTGATATTGGCTAGTCCTTCCAGTGGTGAAACTTAACCCAGATCACTGCGCCGAGTTCTACGCCCTTTTTTTCGCCGGACTTAAGTTTTAGTTCATAATCGGCTTCATTTAACGCTGCAAAACCCCACCATCCTGCTTTAGGTGCGGCATATGTAAAGACACCGTTTTTATCCGCCTTGACAGTCTGTGTGACCATATAGTCGGTGGGGGCTTTTGCTTTTCCGTCTTTGTTGTAGTATTCAACCTCTACCTCAGCATAAGGAACCGCTTTCCCGTCCAGTTTGACTATTCCCTGAAAAATATTGCCGGCATAAAGTCCAAAAGGCTTTGAAAGAGGAACTATTTCGGTTTTCAAGCCGATTTCTTCATCCCAGCCCTCGTCATCTCCGAAAGCCGTAACAACCGTCTTGGTGTAATGGATAATGAAGCAGTCTTCAGCAGGTTCCCAGTACGGTTTTGGCTCCATATAAAACATATAGACGCCGGGTCTTTTGACTTTGTAGTTTGTTGCCCACGATGTATGGCCCATAACCTTTGTTTTTTTAAGGCTGCCTAAAAGGTTCTTATTTTTGCCGTTGGCATTTACGGAAAAAACTTTTGGCTTAACAAGTTCCATGCCATGGCCTTCAAAAGGATGAGAAAAAGAAAGCTTAATATTAACTGTTTTATTTTCTTGCTGCATAACCATGGAATCTGAAGGAATCACCATGCCGAAATGGGCGGAAGCTGTATTTGCACCAAAAAAAATGAGAGTTGATAAAGATATAATCGAAATAATATTTTTGTACATAATTACCTCCCCTATTAAATTAAAAAACCACGACGTGCTGTTTTGCAAAGGTCTCGAACCTTCGTGGCTTTTATAGATTTTTATGATTTATGTTGTTATATTATTTGAAATTACAAATTAAATCAATGCGAAAATTGCTTAAATTCACAAGCGGATTATTGCCTTTACTATCCTATGTTTCAAGATCAACAACCCTGATTAATTCGGATCTAAATATTAAAACTCTATTGCAAGCTGCGCTGTAACAATATCGATTTCGTCATTATTTTTAAATTCACCATGGAGATACTCAAGACCAAGTGATGTATTTTCAAAGAGACCATATGTAACTGCACCACCGTATCGCTTTTCAGGCAGAAAATCACCGCCATCATCACTTGCCTCATAACGCACTGCAATTTCAAGATCATCAACAACCCCGACAGCCAGTTCAGCATACCATGTGGATGGCTTGAATTTTCGCCCGCCGTCAAAAGACAATTCACCGGCTGCAAACTCATCAGCGGCTGTCAGGTATTCAGCGTTAAAGAAAAACCTGTCTAAAGCAGAAATTGATATAAATGCACTATACCCTGCAACATAGTCGTTGATAGTCACCGGTCCGGCTTCGATATCTTCCTGCAAAGAATCGCTGTCTCCAATGTTTGATATGTAGGAGGCTCCGGCTGATAAACCAAAACCTGAAATAGTGTTTTCCGGGAGTGTAAATACTGCATTGGCAACATAGCTTTCTATTTTATCATCCTCTCCGGCTTCATCAATATCTCCGTTGAAAACACCGGCGGAAATGCCTACCCAGTCGGTTGCAAAGCCAGCAACAACAGCACTTTCTCTTGTTTCGCCCAATTCCAGAGTGATCGGGTCGCTGATCATGTGGCTTTCAAAATTCCCAAAAGGCACATACATTTGTCCTGCGTTCAGGTAAAGAGGTACCACATCCTCACCATTAATTGAGATAACGGCTTCATCCACCTCAAGGTCCGTATCATCCTCTTCATACAAAAAGAGAATATGACCTGAAACGTGTTTTACAATGTCAGCATCGATTCCGACTTCAACAGTTGCAACCACAATATCACTCGAATCTTCGTCTTTGGTTGCAGGGTCATTATAATCGATCTTTTCAAAACCTGCCTCAACCTCGATAGCACCGCTTAAAGTAATATTTTCGAACCATTTTCCTATAGGCTCATCGCATATGGCCGGCCCGGAAACCATAAAAACTGTAATAAGCAGCGATAAGGTAACAACAAATAATCTTTTCATCTCTTTTTTTCTCCTTTCTGATTTTTTGGAAATTAATTAATCAACCTTAATAAGGCTCCATAAGTATCATTAAAAAACCACCTCCTTTTTAATAAAAAAAAGCCACGAAACCGTCTTACCTCTGTTCATGAGGAAGAAAGCCTTCGTGGCTTTTTAAAATATTTTTGTTAATTTAAACTAAAAGCTATGGGTTGCTTTCAAGCAACAATCATTTATTATTTACTCAAGTTTCGAACCCTTCCATTTATTCAAAGCTTTAGACGGTAAGGGCTAAAATAAATTTTATATCGAAATATGCTACCTGTGATTTTAACGACGGCGCCAATCAATAAATATAAAATTGATGCCTTATACCCTTTTAAATCCAATATGTTTTATCTTCTTTGCGGCTGATATTATTGTATTTCGCACAAAGCGCCGGTTACAAAATATAAGCAAATGATTTCGATTTAAAAATTTATTTTTACCCTCACCGTCCTGACCCCTGGAGGAAATCAGGAGTGCGAAATTTGAGTTATTTAATTTATCAATCTTAATAAGGCTCCATAAGTATCATTAAAAAACCACCTCCTTTTTAA
>JAXHVO010000065.1:18163-109193 GCA_034189135.1 Thermodesulfobacteriota bacterium
CTTTTTAAAATATTTTTGTTAATTTAAACTAAAAGTTATGGGTTGCTTTCAAGCAACAATCATTTATTATATATACAAAGAAGATCAGGGTTGTCAATAAAAAATAGTAAAGCCAATGCTTCTTGACTTGAAAATGAAAAGACTCTATTTACGATTGATTATTAAAAACCCTTCAATTGACAATAAACAATTGATGAAGTCGTAAAAAGCAACTTTTCACCACTGAGCTCACAGAGAACACAGAAAATATCTTGTTTAATTAATTAGTTATATCTGTGAGCTCTGTGTCCTCTGTGGTAAATTCGATTTTTTTACGAAACCATCAAAAATAAATATGGTGTAAAAATACTATGAAGCAAAGAATTAAAGAATTGATTAATAGAGCTTTGAAGAAAGCTTATAAAAAAGGTGATTTACATTTTTCTGAATTTCCTAAAGTAGAGGTGGAAGAACCAAAGGCACGGATGCATGGCGATTTTTCGACCAATATAGCCATGATTATGGCCTCTTCCCAGAAGATGGCACCTAAAAAAATTGCTGAAACAATGATAAACCATATGAACGATTCCACTGATATCATTTTAAAGATTGAGGTTGCCGGACCGGGGTTTATTAATTTTTATTTAAAGGAATCGGCATGGTATCCTGTGTTGCGAAGGGTTTATGAAGAAGGAGAACGCTATGGGTCATCAAATATGGGAAAAGGCGAGAAAGTCCAGGTGGAATTTGTAAGTTCCAATCCCACGGGGCCACTTCATGTCGGTCACGGCCGTGGGGCTGCCGTTGGTGACAGTGTGGGCAATATCCTTTCTTTTTGCGGATACGATGTTCAAAAGGAATACTACATCAATGATTCAGGGAGGCAGATTCACACCCTGGGGCGTTCCGTTTTTTACCGTTATAAGGAGCTTTTTGGAGAAAAAATAGAGTTTCCTTCTACCTGCTACCAGGGAGGTTATATACGAGATATTGCAGAAAAGATAAAAGATACGGATGGAAAAAAAAATATTGGCCCCAATGAAGAGCCGGATGAAATGAAAGCTGAAGAGAGGGCTGTTTCATATTGTGCCAGACTGGCGGCGGAAAAAATCCTTCAAGGAATCCGCCAGGATCTCGATTCTTTTGGCGTCCGGTTTAACAAATGGTTCAGCGAACAAAGCCTGTACGATTCAGGCATGGTCGATTCGGTCATCCATGATTTTAAGCAAAAGAAAATGATTTATGAAAAGGACGGGGCCCTGTGGTTTAAAACAAGTGATTTCGGTGATGAAAAGGATCGTGTGGTGGTAAAGAAAAATGGCGAGAAGACCTATTTTGCTTCGGACATCGCCTATCACCAGGAAAAGTATGAAAGGGGTTTTGGCCGGGTCATAGATGTGTGGGGAGCGGATCATCACGGATATATACCGCGCATGAGCGCTTCTATCCAGGCATCAGGTAGGGACAAGGATCAGTTTCATGTTATTTTGGTTCAACTGGTTAACCTTCTTCGGGGCGGAGAACCGGTGGCGATGTCTACCCGTGCGGGAGAGTTTGTTACCTTAAATGATGTAATAAACGAAGTGGGACGTGACGCGGCCAGGTTTATTTTTTTGACACGCCATTACGACAGCCCCCTTGATTTTGATCTGGAGCTTGCAAAGAAAAAGACCAGTGACAATCCTGTTTATTATGTCCAGTATGTCCATGCGCGCATATCGAGTATTATCAGAAAAGCCGCAGAAAGAAAAATAAACGATGGCACAACCGATGACGAAGCCGTCGCCAGGTTAATACAGCCTGAGGAAGTAGATTTGATGAAAGCACTGGCCCGTTACCCGGAGACCTTAGAAAACAGCGCAAAACTAATGGAGCCCCACAGAATCACGTTTTTCCTTATGAACCTTGCTTCTTTGTTTCATGCCTATTATAACAAACACCGGGTGTTAACGGATGACCCGGTATTAAGCCGTGGCAGGCTGTATCTGATTACAGCGGTTCAGCAGGTGATCCGGAACGGTCTAACCCTGCTGGGTGTATCGGCTCCAAAGAGGATGTAAAAAAATTACCACGGAAGGCCACGGAATATCACTGGAAAAATAACATGGGCAAATTGCTTTATGAAGAAATAACTTATAAAATTATCGGGTCAGCTCGGGAAGTACATAAACAACTGGGACCAGGTTATCTGGAATCAGTTTACGAAGACGCTCTATGTTACGAACTTGATTTGTTAAAAATAGACTATGAACGACAAATAGAGTTAGATGTACAATATAAAGAAGTTATATTTTCAAAAAAGTTTCGAGCTGATCTTTTAATAGAAAACAAAATTCTTGTTGAGAACAAGGCGATAAAAAAAATAACAAATCAGGACGAAGCCCAATTAATCAATTATCTTAAAACAACCCGTTTGAGGGTGGGATTGTTATTTAATTTTGGAGCAGATAAGTTTGAAATGCTAAGAAGAGTATTTTAATTATCCGGTGTAACTCCGTGCTGTTCCGTGGTAAAAAAAATAAAATGACAAAAAACGAACCGGCAGATAAGGAAAAACCTTCCCCCTGGAAAAATCGCAAACACTTGACCATGTGGGCTTTAATCGTTTTATTTGTTGCGGCTTGGATGTTTGCCCTGGGAATCTTTGTGGGCAGAAAAACCACGCCCGTCGCCTTTAATTTAGATAAGCTTGAGGGAGAACTGGCAGCTTTAAAGCAGGCGGACATTGAGAAACAGCGAAAAAAGGCGAAAATTGACTCAGATACGGCCAATGGAAAAATTGACTTCGATTATTATGACAAATTAAAGGAGAGTAAAAATATCAATAAGAGAAAGCCTGCGACAAAAAAGCCCAAAATAAAGCCTTTATCCGAAAAAAAAATAAAAAAAAGAACAAAAAAGAAAGATATAAAAACTCAGATCGCAAAACCTTCAAAACCACCTCAAAAAGAAAAGAGTATAAAGCCTGAAAGAAAGAATAAAGGTGAAAAAAAACTGACCATACAGGTTGCCTCACTAAAAGATTCGAAAGATGCAGACCGGATGGTGGAAAGACTGAAAAAGAAGGGATATGCTGCATACAAGGTCATGGGCGTTATTCCAGACAAGGGAATATGGTTCAGGGTCAGGGTGGGGCATTATAAAAGCAGTGCCGGAGCTTCCGACACAATAAGGCGTCTGGAAAAAGACGGCTTGGATGTGTTTCTGGTGAACAGGTAATTGAAAAAGGTTACCACGGATTTACACGGAGAGCCACTGAATTTTAATTTTTTAATATCTGTAAAATTTCCGTGAAAATCCGTGGTAAAACTATTGAAAGCGAGGAATAGATTTTGAAAATTTCAAAAGAAGAAGTACTGCACGTGGCTGAACTTGCCCGTCTTGAGCTGGATGAGGAGTCTATTGACCGGTTTGCCGGTCAGATTGGAGAAATATTGGAGTATGTGGATACGTTAAACCAACTTGACACCAAAGATATCTCACCGACTTCCCATGCAATATTTTTAAACAATGCGTTTCGTCAGGACGAGGAGAGAAAGCATCTGGATAATGATGAAGCCCTTGCCAATGCACCTGAAAAAGAGGATGGTGGTTTTATTGTGCCTAAAGTGGTGGGATAAAAGAGACACGAGTTTCGGGTTTCGCGTTACGGGTTTCTGCCGAGATAAAGTTACAGGAAATCGACAATAAGGAATACTTAATGAAGCTTCATGAACTTACCATACACCAAGCCCACGAGCTGTTAAAACAAAGAGAGATATCCTCTACAGAGCTTACCCGGGCTGTTTTAGACCGCATTGAGACGGTGGATAACAAGGTTGGCGCTTATATTTCCGTGGCCGGGGATATGGCGATGAAACAGGCTCAGGTTGCCGACCGGGCCATTTCAAATGGAAAATGCCGGCCGCTGACCGGGATTCCTCTGGCGATCAAGGATCTTATTTGCACCAAGGGGCTTCAGACCACCTGTGCCTCAAAAATTCTTGAAAATTTTATTCCGCCTTATAATGCCACAGTTATTAAAAAGTTGAACAACCAGGGAGCCGTAATAATCGGGAAAACCAACATGGATGAATTCGCCATGGGTTCATCCACGGAAAATTCGGGCTTGAAACTCACCTGTAATCCCTGGAATATGGAGCACATTCCGGGTGGATCCAGCGGGGGATCAGCAGCAGCAGTTGCGGCGGATATGTGCCTGGGAGCACTTGGTTCGGATACGGGCGGGTCCATCCGGCAGCCTGCATCGCATTGCTCGGTTGCCGGATTGAAACCGACATACGGCAGGGTTTCACGTTTCGGGCTGGTGGCCTTTGCCTCTTCTCTGGATCAGATCGGACCCCTGGCAAAAGATGTGACTGATTGCGCGATACTGTTAAACACGGTTTCCGGTTATGACCCTAACGATTCTACCTCAGTGCCTGAGGGCGTGCCTGATTATACATCATCCCTGAAAAAAGGTCTTAAAGGGATGACCGTGGGAATTATTACAGAGTATGGTGCAACAGAAGGTCTGGACCCCGATGTTTTCCATGCGGTGAATCATGCGGTCAGTACCATGGAAAATTTGGGCGCAACATGCATTGAAGTGGCTTTGCCCCACACTGAATATGCCGTTGCGGCATATTATGTGATCGCACCGGCCGAGGCAAGCTCAAACCTTGCCCGATATGACGGGGTGAAATACGGTTTTAGGGATAAACACAAGACCGAGCTGACAGGCATGTATAAAAGCACACGGTCACAGGGATTCGGCTCAGAGGTTCAGCGTCGTATCATTATAGGCACATACTGTCTTTCTGCCGGTTATTACGATGCATATTACGGCAAGGCATCGCAGGCCAGGACACTGATTATGGAGGATTTTAAAAAAGCGTTTCATTCCTGTGACGTAATATTATCGCCAGTGGCCCCCACACCGGCATTTAAAATAGGGGAAAATTCGGATGATCCGCTTACCATGTATCTTTCTGATATATTTACCCTTTCGGCAAATTTGGCAGGAATACCCGGCATGTCTGTTCCCTGTGGATTTTCTAAAAAAGGCCTTCCCATCGGCCTTCAGATAATGGGAAGCCATTTCGGCGAGGAAAAAATTCTAAAAACAGCATATAATTTCGAACAGGCAACGAATTTTCATAAGAAAAAGCCGATATTATAAACTTTGATTCTTGATTTGAACTAACCTTATGATATACTACATATTCAAATTTAAAATCGTACAATAATCTGATAAATTTAGTTTTTGTGAATGAGTTAAAAAGGAGTTAAGAAAATGTCATTGGTTGAAACGAATGAAAAAAATAATGCAGAAATAAATTCTTATCCTTTAAGTAATGTTCAAATGGAACTTTTAAAATTATACTCTACGAATTTGAAAGAAACTGATTTGGAGGAATTAAAAAAAGTACTAGCCAATCACTTTGCCGGCAAAGCAACGAAGGAAGCTGATCAAATATGGAAGCAAAAAAAAATGTCGACAGATACAATGGAAAAATGGTTGAATGAAGAATAAAAGATTTGTGTTTGATACAAATGTCCTGCTTGTTTCCATATCCAGCAAGTCTCCATACCATTGGATATTTCAAAAATTGATTCAACAGTATTTTGAACTGGCTGTTACGAATGATATCCTTTCAGAATATGAAGAAATTATATCAAATAAGTATTCTAAAAGTGTCGCAGAAAATATTATTCGAACCCTCCTCTTCCTTCCCAATGTTATTTTAACCAACATTTATTTCAACTGGAACCTGATAAAACATGACAGAGATGATGATAAATTCGTAGATTGCGCGATAGCATCAAATTCAGATGCAATAATCACACATGATAAGCATTTCAACGTTTTAAAAAATGTTCCCTTTCCCAGGGTAACTGTCATGAATATTTTTGAGTTTGAAAAATATTATAAAGGGTAACCGTTTAGCCATCCAAACATACAGTTGAGATATGAATGATATATAATCTTAATATCTCCATGGCCTAGGGTATAACCTATTGCTATAAAAGGAAAATGTTATGAGCATTCAACCGGAAGGCGAAGATTTAAGAAAAGCGGTCAAGTGGGTTTCCCAACAGCGAAAGGCAACCCCAGAAGCAAATCTGCAGAAACTGGTTCAAGAAGCAAGCTTAAGATTCAACCTGTCGCCGGCGGACGGAGAGTTTCTGGCCAGGTTTGTCAAAGAGGAAGAGTAGGTCGGGTTGCGGGTTGCGCGTTACGGGTTGCGAGTTGCGGGTTACGAGTTGCGCGGAGCGGGTTTTTAATGATTAGAGTGGTATTATGAAGAGCTACAAAGATTTAGAAATATACAAATTATCATATGAACTGGCGGTTAAAATTCATAAAATATCTCTGAAGCTTCCTAAATACGAATTATACGAAGAAGGAAGCCAGATAAGAAGATCATCAAAGGGAATAACGGCTTGTATCGTTGAAGGGTATGGGAGAAGAAAATATAAAGCAGATTTTGTAAAATATTTGGTATATGCGCATGCTTCATGTGATGAAACGATCCTTCACTTAAATTTTATAAAAGATACTGATGAATTTGATAAAAACGAATTAAATGATTTATTAAAGAGTTACGATGAACTGGGCCGAAAAATCAATCAGTTTATTAAGTATGTAAAATCAAAATGGGAATAAACACGCAACTCGTAACGCGTAACCCGCAACCCGTAACATTCTTCATTACCTGCAAAATAACAGATGAAAATGATCAAAGTTGTTTTCTCATAACACGGAATTTATAGAATGCCACACATAAAAATCCTTCCTGAAATTCTTTCCAACAAAATCGCCGCCGGTGAGGTGGTGGAGCGCCCTGCTTCGGTTGTCAAAGAGCTGATCGAAAACTCACTGGATGCAGAAAGCAAAAAGATTATCATCGAGGTGGAAAATGGCGGACGATTCATGATACGGGTTTCCGACAACGGTGTCGGAATGAACCACGACGATGCCCTTTTATCCGTTGAACGTTATGCCACCAGCAAAATATTCACCGATCGAGACCTGTTTTCCATCAACACCCTGGGTTTCAGGGGGGAAGCACTTCCCAGTATTGCTTCTGTTGCTAAATTTTCCCTGGTGGCCAGGGACAAATTTTCTGAAGTGGGTACTCAAATTCATGTAGACGGGGGCAGGGTTAAAAAAGTCGAACAGATCGGCGCTCCGGTGGGAAGCCTGATTACGGTAAAACAGCTTTTTTATAACACCCCTGCCAGACGCAAGTTTTTAAAAACAGTGAACACGGAGATGGGCCATATAGCGGATACGGTTGCGGCCGCAGCACTTTACCGGTCTGATGTGCATTTTACCCTTTATCACAATGCAAAAATGGTAAAAAACTGGCTGCCGACTTCCGATCCTGTTGACCGGGCGGCGGATGTTCTGGGGAAAGATATCAGAGCCCATCTTTATCCTTTGAATTATAAAGGCGGCAACCTGGGCATTGATGGCTGGATTGTCTCTCCTACGGTCACCCGTCGCACCTTTAAAGGGGTCTATATCTATGTGAACGGCAGGGTGGTTCGTGACAGGGTTGTCCGGCATGCCCTGCTGGAAGGGTATGCCCAAAGATTGATGAAGAGTACATTTCCGGTGGCGGTTCTTTTTATAAACGTTCCTTTTGATCAGGTGGATGTCAATGTGCACCCCACCAAAAACGAAGTACGGTTTGTCCGGCAAAAAGAGGTGCACGATCTGGTTAAAAGGGCTGTTGGGGAAACTTTACAACAGGCCGATCGGCCCACATGGGGCCCACGCAAATCGATAGAAGACAGGCGGACTATTGAACAGTCGCAGGTAGCAGAGGAATCTATCGGATACAGAAGCATTGGGAGGAGCGCTTCGCTTGACGAAGAAGGAGCGATACGCTTCAACCAACAACCCGTACCCCGCAACTCGCAACACGAAACCCGCACCCCGTACCCCGAAACTCGCATCCCGCAACCTGCAACTCAAACTCCCCTCTGGGGAGAAAAACGATTCTCAGATTTAAGAGTGATCGGTCAACTGCACCACACTTACATCCTTTGCGAGTCAAAAGATACGCTTTTTTTGATTGACCAGCATGCCGCCCATGAAAGGATTGTTTTTGAGCAGCTTAAAAAAAGATCAAAGGGTTTGAAAACAGCCTCACAGAGACTTCTGATTCCTGAAACCATTGACATGGGATACCTGGAGGCGGAAATGCTTACCGGCCTGATACCCGAGTTTGAAAAATTCGGGCTTGAAATGGAGCACTTTGGCGGAAACACCTTTGTGGTAAAATCTGTTCCCGGCATCCTTTCAGGCAAACCGGTGAAGCCCCTTATCATGGAAATGGTGGAAAAGATGATTCAAACCGGTTTTTCCCCGGGCCTGGAAAAGGCCATGGACGAGCTGATGATATCGATGGCCTGCCACAGTGCCATCAGGGCAAATCAGCCTTTGACCGATGCGCAGATCAAAGGCTTGCTCGACCAGCTCGATCATTGCGAAAATCCCTCCCACTGTCCCCACGGTCGTCCCACCTGGATTCAATGGACCCTAAAAGACCTCGAAAAATCCTTTGGTAGAATCGTGTGACGGGGGGTGCGGGTTTCGGGTTGCGAGTTGCGGGTTTCGGGTTGCGAGTTTCGGGTTACGGGTTTTTGCTTTTTATGGCAGAATATGATAACAAAATAAGTGATTAAGAAATTCCTCTGTGATCTCCGCGGTAAATGATTAAAATCAGGAAAAATGGATAAAAGTTCGAGAAAAGAAAAACTTTTAAAAAAGCTCATCAAGGAAAATATTTTGTGGAGCTATGATGCGTCTGTGGCTTCAGATATTTCCGATTCGATCCTTATAGAGCATACGTTGATTTACGCCGATGTGGATCAAATCAAGGAACTGTTTTTAATTTTCAGTAAAGAAAAAATAAAAAGGGTATGGGATAATAAAATTATCCCTGATAACAGGTATATAAGGCTTAACTATTACCTGGGAAAGTTCTTTTTTAACATTAAAGATGTGCAAACTTATATCGACGAAAAATCGATCATAAACAGCCGTTATGAAAAAATTAGACGCATTAGCACAGAAAACTAAAAAGGTGCTTATCGCATTGTCCAAGCTGGAGGAATTAAGGCAGTTTACTTTTGTTGGCGGGTCGGCTTTATCTGTGTATCTTAAGCATAGAATGAGTGAGGATCTCGACTTTTTTTCATGGGGAAATGAACTTAGAAACGAGGCTTTACTGCGAGAAATTAAAAATACATTTCCCAAAGGTTTTAAAATCGAAACCCTTAATAAAAAGCAGCTTAATCTTAAAATTGAAGGTGTAAAAATAACCTTTTTTGCCAATAACTGGGAAGAGCTGAAAAATAATGAAAAACTTGCAGGCAATATCAATATTGCACCCATTCAGTTGCTGACCGGAATGAAAATAAATTCGCTTTTTTTAAGGGCGAAATTCAGGGATTATTATGACCTGTATGTCATCAACAAAGAAAAGTATACCATCGAACGGATGTATGAAATTATCAAAGCATACATGCCTGAAATAAATAAAAAGCTGTTTCAAACCGCGCTGATCTTTACCGATGACATAGAAGATGATAACATAGATCATCTAAAACCAAAATATGATGTAAACCCGGATCAAATAAGAAACAGTTTTGCAGCACAGATCGATAACTGGATTAAGCAGCAGCGATAGTCGTAAACATTTGGATAACGCAACGTTTTTGACAATCTCTGTAACAGACTTTGTTTGCAAAAGAAAACCCCGCATCGGAAAAAGACGCGGGGTTTTTTTGGTCGAATCACTTTAACTGCAGCTAGAATAAAAGCTCAAGTTTATGATACAGTACGAAAGTGTCTTCAACGTCTGTTGCCGGGTTGCCCATCTCCCAATAATCACCGGCATCAAGGGCGGCGTAAGTGGCCGTATAGGTCAGGTTATCAAAAATCTTCCAGTTAAGTGTTAAATCGTACTCCAGACCGTGATCATCATCCCAGCCGGCTGTCACATCGTCCGCCTTTGATTTGGCAACGATGGCGCCCAGGCTGAGGTTGTCCAGCACATTGTAGTCCACGCCGAAATAATAGACCTGGTAACCGTCCCAGGATGCCTTGCCGCCGCCCACAGGATTTCCCAGTCCGCCGAGGGTTTCTTCAAGACCGGCTATATCGCTGTATAGGATTAAAGTTTTTGCCCAGTCATAGCCGGGCTCAATATAACCGAAGGATTCCACATCATCATCGGTGTAATCCGCATCCCCGCTTGAAAGGGCATATCCCGCCTGGAACGTCAGCGGGCCGACATCATAAGTTCCTTCAAGGTTGTAGGCCATCAGTGTGGCATCTTTTGAATCCGTACCGGCGCTGTTGATGATATCGTAGTCGGCATCCGCCGTTGCGTAAGCCAGTTCGCCCTGAATACCGACAGGACCGAATTTTCCCTCAAAATAGGGAATAAGAATGTGAGCCGTTGCTTCACAGGTGGAAAGGTTATTGGTATCGATTCCTGCTCCCAGAATCTGGCCGTAAAGGGCGCCGCCGTCAGGAGGAGAACCTGCCTGGAGAGCTGCCATATAACTGCCGAGGTCATATCCTGCGTTATTAGCCAATTGTGTTGCGGCTGCCGTATCTGAAGCCTGGGCCATATCCTGAAAGGTTCTGTATTTGTAATAGCCGTACAGCAGACCTGCTTTGAATCCTTCGCCCTTGTACGTGGCTGTAAGATAGTACTTGTCATTGTCGGAGCTGCCTTCATTCACGTCATCAGAGTCATACTCCGCGTTTTTTTCGTAAACACCGGCCAGGTATAGATTGTTAATTGGAACGATCCAGGTTACCCTGTCACGGGGACCCGCGCTGTCAATAAAGTCAGTTCCCCAGACATTACCATTCTGGCGTCCCACAAGAAACATGCCTATACCTGTTTTGAACTGCAAATAGGCCCAGTCCCAGTCGATGTTGTCATCATACTCTTCACTGTCAACAACGCTAGTTCCGGCGGGGCCTCCCGCAGAATTAAAAAGCTGTACGCCCGTGACTGTGGCGTTGTCGGCATCAGCATTGCCCCAATTAGTTGCCAGCGCATCAAACCTGGTGATAAGACTGAGGTTGTCGGAAAATTTAAATACCGGTTTCAGCCGCAGCTCCATTGTCAGGTAGTCATTCTGATGGTTGTCCCTCAAATCCGGGTGTTCGTGGTACAGGCCTTCGGTGTAATAGTGCCCGTCAACCTCGAATTCAAGAGCCATGGCCGGCATAGCCACAATAAACACAAAAGAAACCGCAAGGGCAGTCATTATCATCTTTTTCATACGTTTTCTCCTTTTTTAATTGATAAATTCGCGAAATGTCGAATTTACCGGGCTTTGAGCTGCCCGGTGGTTGAATCCTTTTTAAATCACCTCCTTTTCTTATTGCAGCCTTATTTTTATTATAGATTGATCACAAAAACACGTATTTGTAATCATTGATGGCGTCATAAAAAGTCAAATTTACCACAGAGGCCACGGAGATCACTGAGATAAATAATTAATAAAATATTCTCTGTGTTCTTTGTGAGCTCAGTGGTTAAAAATTGGCCTTTCACCAACCCATCATCATTGATTTTTTAACAAAAAAAACAAAAAATCACTCCGGATTTTCCCAGGCGATAATATGGCTTCTTTTCTTTTTTATAATCGAACCGGATTGGGTGATAACCGGAAATACAATCTCGCTTATGCCGTCATTGTCCATATCTCCCACGGCAAGATCGCTGATGTATCCGGAAATTTCGTCCGTTTTCCATTTTTGCTTGAGTGTAACGTTATTCCAGGTCAGGCATTCAATCCACCCGCTGTCAAAGTTTCTATAGCGCTTAAAAATACTGCTGGTTGTTGCCTGGGTTCTGACGGTAACAATCTCGTTTTTCCCATCCTGATCAAAATCGGTAATAAAGATGCGCTGGGGCAGGTAGAACCTGTCCATCTGCTTATTTTCACCCTTTACGGGAAACTCTAGATAAGCGGCACTGCCGCCGTAGCGTTCCCTGCTTTTGAATTCTTCATTTCCGGTTTTGTCCAAAATCACCAGTCGGTTGTCTTTGGTAAAAACGACTGTCATTTCCCGACCGTCATTTAACACATTGCCGTAGGCAAAGCTGTAAATGTTCACTCTATCGGGAAGTTCCAGCCGGTCTGCCGGCTCATATCCCTTATTCTTCCATTTAAGTTCGACGACGCCGGACAGAAACAGGCTGCCTGACGGGTCTATCTCATAATCACCGCCTGTTCCCAGCATCCCGCGCTTTTGCCCCAGAAGAATATTTCCCCTTCCCGGAATACTTAACACCCGGTAGTAAAAATTTGCGCCCGGTACTATTTTTTTGAATTTCAAGCCGTCGTATTCCAAAATAAAAGAGTTCAGCTGTCCTTTTCCGGAAAGGCTGGTTACAAATATTTCCGCCTTTTGGTTATTGTTTATGTCCGCCACATCCACATATAAAAAGGTGTGATAGCCCTTACCCTTTAGCTCTGCTTTTTTCACCAGGCTTCCGTTTTCAACGCGATAGATAAAAAGCTCATTTTTGCTGATAAAAACCGTTTCATTGTTGCCGTCGCCGTCCACGTCTCCGATCGCCATGCTGTTAATTTTTTTGTCAAACTTTCTGCTTTTCCAGATGCCGGGGGATGTTTTAGCTTTTGCCGGTGAAACTTGTTTTTCAGCCGGTTTTTCTACAGGCTTTACCATCGGCGGCGGGCTTTGGGGAGGGGTTGGTTTTTCTTCTTTTTGAACCGGTGGCGGCAACACGACTTCTTTTCCACCGGACAGATGCCTATGGATCCCCTCGGCAAAAAGATTGACATGGGAAAGGGCATCTCCGCGGTGTTCTCCGTATTGGTTGGATGTCACCAGCGCCTCGTTTTTCTTAACCTCTATGAACTTGGCATGGGTGCTGATGCTGTTGCCAAAAACAGTCAGGCTTCCGATGATAACGTAATCCGCTTTGAGGTCCGTGGCCAGTTTTACGGCGGTCTCTTCGGCAAGATCTCCCTCTGAAGGCCAGGTGTCCGGAGGTTTTATGATCACCACCCGGTCCTTTTTCGCCAGCCGGGCTGACAGCATGTCGATAATGCCCGTATTAAGAAAAGACAGGTCGTCTTTGGAATGAATATTAAACGGGGAAATAAGAATTTTTACCGGTTCGGCGGCCGGAACGGGGTTTATAAATAGTATGAAGCATAGAACAAGGAAAAATAGGGTAACAAGGACTCGGCGCTTTTTAATTTCCAACGGGTGTTAGCTCCTCAATGAGATGAATGCATGATTTGTATGTTTAATTTTATTTTCAATAGCATGAATTATATTAAAATAAAAGAATAATTTTGCTGATTTTACAAAAGTCTGATATTTATCATTCAGTGATAATTTTACATCTGCGCCGGTGACAACAGCCATGAACCGACTGTATTTATAATAAATTATATTTTATATAAATATTAAAAAAAACTTGACATTGCAACTACCGGTTGTTAGAAAATATCTGCATTATATTATCTTATAATGAAATGCACCATTTATTTTTTCTTTTAAGTGTTTAGCTTTGCTGTTTATATGGCATTGGCTAAGTTTCTAAATAAAATCCCAAAAAGGAGGTGATGATAAAAGGTAAGAAATTGTTTATTAAGGAAATTAACACAGGTTAATTGTAATAATTTAGGAGGAAATATCAGATGAAAAAACTTTTTATATTGATTGTAGCTGTTGCAATGGTCGCTGCATTTACCGTTCCGGCCATGGCAGAGGCTGAGTGGAATTTTTACGGAAGTGCCCGTTTTACCACCTTTTCTGTTGATGATGATCCGGATACACCCGGTGTAGACTCCGACAGAGATACCACGTGGGATCAACAGGGGAACAGCCGTATCGGCGCAACCGTTAAATTCAACGACGAGATCGGCGGCGGGTTTGAAATGAGTGATAGTTTCGGGAAAAGAAAACTTTACGGCACCTACAATTTTGGTGCAGGCCAGCTTCTCATTGGCCAGACTTATACCCCGGCCGATTACTTCTACTCAAATTCCGTGTATGACGGTGACGGGGACCTGCTCGGCGTGGGTCAGTTCTATTCAGGCCGCCTGCCCATGATCCAGTTGAAAGTGGCCGGTTTTAAAGTCGCTCTGGTTAAACCGAACGTAGAGGATTATACTCAGGTACCAGCTGTCAATTATGACGCCGATACCGTATTTCCCAAAATTGAGCTTTCTTACGGTTTCAAAACCGATATGTTCTTTTTCGACGTTTTCGGCGGTTACCAGGTGGTCGAATATGAATCGACAACTGCGGCACTACCGGACGCTGATGACGTTGAGTCTTATATACTCGGCGGCGGCGGCGGTGTGAACTTCGGCCCTGTGTTTATCAAGGCGATGGCGCATATTTCCCAGAATGCCGGCGATTATGGCTCCTATAACCCGCATGATGTTGTAGATAGCGCATCGATTTCACCCGCAACCGGCAATGTGGAAGACAACGATGGTATGGGTTACCTCGGAGTGGTCGGATTTAAACTCGGCGATGCCGCAACCATTGAAGGAGGTTACGGTTACCAGGAGAATGATACAGGTATAGCCGGAGATAAAGAAGACGAAACTTCACAGTACTACGTGAACTGCACCATCAATATCGCACCGGGTTTCTTTATTGTTCCTGAAGTTGGCAAGATTGACCGCGATAAAGATGAGAATAATGCCGACGAAGGCGATATTACTTACTTCGGTGCAAAATGGCAGATTAACTTCTAAGACCTTAAAAAACATAAGGCTTGAAGTATTGAAAAACAAAAACCCGGGGCAATATGCCCCGGGTTTTTTATTGCGGGTTTCAAATTTGATGGGTTCGTAAAAAACAGAATTTACCACGGAGAACAATAAGCTCCCAGAGGTAACAAATTAATAAAATAAGCTATTCTCTGTGGTCTCTGTGAACTCTGTGGTAAAAAATTCGAAAACCCCCTTTCCCTTAATCCTTTTTTCGTGTTTTCGCCTGGCGCAAACGGATGCAAGCCTTTCTTTTGTAGCTGCACACAGGGTTAGCTCCATAAGCGCTAAGTTGTTTTCGGAGTCTACTCTTACCTGCGCTATCCCTTATTGAGAAGTTACCATTTAATGAGATCTGAATAAAGATATATCTGTCCGTTATTAAGCTGATAAAGCGCCGATTCTTCCCGCCAGATAGATGGGAATATTTTGTATTACTTGTCCGTTTTTGATTTTCAAGGGTCTAATTGATATTTTGACAGCCCTTTCAGGCTTGTATTTAATGAGGAATTGTTGTAAACTTTTGGCTCGTGTTCTTGATCCTGCCTTGACCTCTATGGGAACAATATTTTCTTTTACTACACTTAAATATTCAATTTCCGAATTCCGCTCAGTCCAGGAGTAAAGCTGCTTATTTCCTGCGGCAACTAACTCCTGTGCAACAAAGTTCTCAGCAAAATATCCCTTGGTTATTCCGTAATCCTGATGAAAGACTGATTCGGGAGAAAGTGCGAGCATACTGCTGAGTAGCCCTATGTCAAACAGGAATAATTTGAATTGATTTTTCTTACAGAACGTTTCAAGGGGTAATTCAGCTCTGTTGCATACCTTCACCTTGATCAAAAGGCCTGCTTTCTCAAGCCATGCGATAGGTCCTTGAAGTTCGGCAAAGCTCCTTTTCCCATGGATAGCTTCTTTAAACTTATATCGCTTGACTGAGCCCTCAATATTCCTCGAAAGCTGCATGGGAACGTTTTCAAAAACCGATACGATATGGATCGAATTGGTTTTTCCCGAATGCTTTGCAAAATCTTTGTAGTAGCTTTCTACGAGTCCAGACTGTATAGTTCTTGCCTCGCGCATGGCTTCTGCACGGAATTTGCGCTGTAGTATATAGGTCGATATAACCTCAGGCATTCCACCGACTACGAAGTACTCTTTTAACCTTTCCCAGAGCTTTACATGGGCCATTTCGGGAAGCGTGCCTTTGTCAAGGGCACAATGAAGTTGTTCCAGCAGCATCTGTTGATCCAGCGCTAAAAGGAATTCTTCGAAACTCAAAGGATACAAATTAAGGAACTCAACTTTTCCAACCGGGAACGGTTCCGGAGAAAGGTTAACACCAAGAAGAGAACCAGCGCAGCACAACGCCAGTGTCGGCATTTTTTCGCAGAAATATTTCAAACTGGTGATAGCTCTGGGGCATTCCTGTATTTCATCGAAAATTATTAGGTCGGATTTCGGATCAATTTTCCCACCCAGATGTAGTGAAAGTTCTGTCAAGATCCTTTTAGGAGCAAGATCCTGTGAAAAAATTCCCGTCAGCCTGCGGTCCAATTCAAAATTGAAAACATGATAATTTTTAAATTCCCTTTGACCGAAGTTCTCCAGGAGATAGCTTTTTCCTACCTGCCTTGCTCCTTGTAGAAGCAAGGGTTTTCGCCGACCGGACGTTTTCCAGGATAATAGCTGCTGATATACCAAACGCTCCATAAATACCCTCAATAATACTTTAAGGGAGAATAAAATCGTATTTTTTGTACTTTTTGCAACCAATTTATATGATCTGGATGCTTTTGTCAACAGATATTCGAATGTTCCTGAATTGCCCGAATGCATGGCAGACGGCAAAACGTACCAGGAAGCTATTTCATGTGATCTCAGTGCTCTCCGTGGTGAATCTTTCTTTTACTTCCCTATCTCATAGGCAATAATGGCACTTTTCGGTGTGGTTGCTATGATCGTTCCCTCTTTGGATATCACAGCGGCTACCAGCTCTTTTTTTCCGTCATTGTCAAAATCGGCGATGGCAAAATCCCGAATGTGGCCTGAAATGCTGCGTGTTTTCCAAAAGGGCCTTAGTCCCAGACCGTCCCAGTCAAGAGATTCGATGTGGGATTTTGAGAATTTTCTAAACTGTGTGGTTATTCGGGATATTTGTCCTTCGTTTTTCACTGTGATGACCTCGGGTGTCCCATCCGCATTGGAGTCCCATACCAGGATGCGCATCGGCAGATACTTCCGGTTTTCGATATCCCCCGGGTTGGCTATCGGTACGGAAAAATAGAGCGTACTCCCGCCAAAAGGGTCGCTCCCTTTCCAGATTTCCTTGCCTGACCGGTCTATAATCTGTATTTTATCACTATCGCTGTAGGATACAACGGCATCTTCACCGCTTTTTAAAATATTTCCAAGCGTCAGTCCCATGAGATTACTGCGAGGTGATGTTTTGACCCGATTCCCCGGAACGTATTCGTCGTTATCCCAATGCATGTGATAGGTTTTCCCTGAAAAAGGATCGACCGTGTTGTTTTTCTGTCCCAACAGGAGGCTTTTCGCCCCGGAAACCTCAACCACCCGGTAATACCAGTAGCTCCGATTAACAATCCTCGTATAGGCTTGTCCGTTATATTCCACTACAAAGGAGCGGACGCTGTTTTTCTGGGGGTTCAGGCCGGTTACGAAGATTTCCGCATATCCGTTGCCGTTAATATCAGCCGCATCCACTCCGATAAAATAGTTAGTCTCGTTTTCAACTATTTTTTCGGCAGGGCCAAGACGATTATTTTTATGTCGGTAAAGAAGGACATCGTGGGGGGTTATGACGACCGTTTCCATTTTGCCGTCCCCGTTCACATCGCCTATGGCAATGCCGTTGATCAGATGCCTGTAGTTGGTACTCTTCCAGAATACCGGTGATCTTTCCTTGCGTTCTGGAGACATAATAAAGGGTGAACTTTCTCCGGTGCTTCTATCATCACCAACCATCCCGTCTTTTTCCAGAAGTTTTTCCGGATGGATACGGGTGTTCGGCTGGTCCTGTTGGGCTTGGGGCTGTTTCGTCTGAGAAGGGACAGGACGTTTACTGAGAGGAATGAAACGGCCGAAAACTTTTTCATTGATATCCCGGGCAAAAAGGTTGATTTTCGGGATGACCTCGTCCATCCCCTGGCTCTGGTCGAAAAAGGGAAAGACAGGCTTGCTTCCCGAGACATCTATCATTTTGGCATCAATACTTACACTGCTGCCGAAAATCGTGAGGCTGCCGAAAAGGACAAAATCTGCATTCAGTTTTTCTCCGATCCGCTGGGCCGTTATTTCGTTGACAGGGCCGGTAACCGTTTCAAAGGCCTTTTCAGTTTCCTCCCTCTCGATCACCTGTACTCTATCTGGAATGGAAAGGCGGGATGAAAGCATGTCATAGATGCCATCTCTTAAAAATGTTAGGTCTTTCTCAGCATTCATCTTAAAGGGAATGAGAGCGACTCTTTTCGGCTCTTCCGCCAATAAATGAATATTTGACAATAGGATAAAAATAAAACTTAAAAAAAGGATTTTGATTGTTGAATGGATTATATCTTTCAAAAAATGGTCCTCCAGCTACGGGTTACGGGTTACGGGTTACGGGTTACGGGTTACGCGTTACGAGTTGCGGGTTACGAGTCACGGGTTGGGGTTTTATTTTCATTCTGATTCCACGCACTTCAAATACTTATTAATTTTTTTTCCCAATATATCTAAAACCCTCAACCTGCTAGCTTTTACAAGTGCAATTAAGATCGAGTCCATTAAAACCGGATATTTGCTAAATATTTATCTCTGTGATCTCCGTGTGCTCCGTGGTAAATCGAATTTCTACGAAACCATCATTATTATACCGGTTGCAGGGTTGTCAATCCTTATAAAAGATGGAAAAATTAATTTTGTGTAATACTTGACAAATATGTAAAAAATCAAAAAGATTTTTTTGTCATTTGTGTAAAAACTGCTTTATTTTTAAAGAAATATTGTAAAATATCTAACTTGCTAAACAAAAGCTTTTCATATATAAAAAAAAGTAATGGTTCAATGGTTCACCTGCAACTCTGAACTCTGAACTCTGAACTCTGAACCTTTGAACCCTGAACATCTGAACCATGAACGAGGAAAAATATGAAAACAGAAGATGCGAGACAGCCGGTACCTGTTCCCAACTTTATTAGAACGATTGTTGCCCAGGACCTGGAGACCAATAAATACGGCGGCAGGGTCGTCACCCGGTTTCCACCGGAGCCCAACGGTTACCTGCACATCGGCCACGCCAAATCCATCTGCCTGAACTTCGGTATTGCTGCGGAAAACAAAGGAGGGGTTTGCAACTTGAGATTCGATGACACAGATCCCAGCAAGGAAGAAATGGAGTATGTGGAATCGATCCAGTCAGATGTCCGATGGCTGGGATTTGACTGGGAAGAGCGGATGTTTTTTTCATCGGACTATTTCGAAAAGCTTTACCAATATGCGATGCAGCTAATCAAATCAGACAAAGCCTATGTGGACAGCCTGAGCGCACAGGAAATTAAAGAGTACCGGGGAACGCTGACTGAACCTGGTCGTGAAAGCCCGTATCGCAATCGCAGCATTGAAGAAAATGTGAATTTATTTACCCGTATGCGGGCGGGTGAATATGATGACGGCGCCCATGTGCTTCGGGCCAAAATTGATATGGTATCTCCCAATATGCTGATGCGCGACCCGACCTTGTATCGCATTAAGCATGTGTCTCATTACAGGACCGGTGACCGGTGGTGCATTTATCCCATGTACGATTTCACCCATTGCCTGTCCGATTCCATTGAAGGCATCACCCATTCCATCTGCACACTGGAATTTGAAATAAATCGCCGGCTTTACGACTGGGTTTTGGATGAGTTGAACGTTTATCATCCCCAGCAGATTGAGTTTGCCCGCCTGAATTTGACTTTCACGGTATTGAGCAAGCGCAAGCTAATAGAACTGGTGGAAGGCGGGCATGTCACCGGATGGGACGATCCGAGAATGCCGACTATTTCCGGTTTGAGAAGACGCGGATACACTCCGGCTTCCATCCGAAACTTTTGCGAACGGATTGGGGTGGCCAAAAGAGACAGCATGGTAGATATGGCCCTTCTTGAGTACAGCGCAAGGGAGGACCTGAATAAGCATGCTCCCCGCGTAATGGGGGTGCTGCGGCCGCTTAAGGTGGTCATAGATAACTATCCCGAAGGTCAGGTGGAACAGCTGGAGGCGGAGAACAATCCGGAGGATTCAGCGGCGGGGAAAAGAAAAATACCTTTTTCACGAGTGTTGTACATCGAAAAGGAGGATTTCATGGAGGATCCTCCCAGAAAGTTTTTTCGTCTGGCACCGGGGCGTGAAGTCAGGTTAAAGCACGCGTATTATGTTAAATGTTCAGGTATGGTCAAAGATGAAAAAACAGGCGAGGTGATCGAAGTCCATTGCACCTATGATCCCAAGACGCGGGGCGGATGGTCTGAAGACGGGCGAAAGGTAAAAGGAACATTGCACTGGGTCTCGGCAGACCATGCGCTTAAGGCGGAGGTGCGGTTATATGACCATCTGTTTGTCAAAGAAAATCCTTCCGAGACAAAAGACGGCGTCGACTTTAAAAGCTATTTGAATCCAAACTCGCTGGAAAGATTGACCTCGTGCCTGGTTGAACCGAGCCTGGCCGGTGCAGTGCCGGGGAGTCGCTACCAGTTTTTAAGACAGGGCTATTTTTGTGTGGATTCCAAAGATTCTTCAGACGACGCACTGGTATTTAACCGAACGGTCACTCTGCGGGATACATGGGCGAAGATCCAAAGGTCCCGGAAAAAGTAGGCGATGAAAAAAGTTTTTGACTTTTTACCATTTAAAGTGGAACCTGAGTTCTTAAAGGGTTGATTCATGTCTAAGGTATGAATCGAAACGGTTATATTATTTTCTTCCAGGGGATATGAATCTAATCAGTTGCAGCGTGTCCGGATATTTGGGATAAAGTGGTTCAGTTGCCAAACGATATAAATGGGGCCATCTATCCCAAGTATCCGGACACTGCGGAAAAATGGAATAGATGGCCCACATATCCCCTTACAGAAAAAAATATAACCGTTTCGATTCAGATCTGATTTTGAGTCTGTGTAGCTTGAGTTATAAATGATAGTGGGGAGTTGAGGTGAAGCTGAATATACATAAGTACAGGGGATTGTTTTTTAAAACAATCCTTTTTCTTGCTGTTTTTTCAACCCTGTTGGTGTTTACCGGTACTGTCTTTTCCGGCCGGCAGGGAGACACGGCCAAACATTGTCTATGGTCAATTGAAACAGAAAATAACACCATATTTATGCTGGGATCCCTTCATATATCACCGGCGGAGATATACCCGCTGCCTGAAATCATCGAACGCGCATATGATCAATGCGCCAAGGTCATATTTGAAGCAGATATGGAAGCGGTGAATGACCCTTCCTTTCAGACCAGGATCATGACTCTGGGTGTTTATCCCCAGGGAGATAAGCTTGAAAACAACGTTTCAGCGCAGACGTTTAACGCATTAAAAAAAAGAGCCGATGCCACCGGCATACCGATACAGCAGCTAAACCGTTTGAAACCCTGGTTATGTGCACTTTCCATCACCAGTATTGAACTTTTAAAGCTTGGATTTAATCCGGCTTACGGCATAGATATGTATTTTTTTAACCGGGCAAAAAAAGATGGAAAAGAGATACTGGGTTTTGAAACCGCCGAATTTCAGCTGAAGCTCATGACCCAAATGACCGGCAGACAGGAAGAGATGATGCTCAGACAAACTTTAAAAGATCTTGAAGTCATTGAAAAAGATGCCGCAAGTCTGGTTACATACTGGAAAAACGGGGACGCAAACAAGCTGGATTCCTTTATTACCAGGAACCTCAAAGAGTTTCCCCAACTGTATGATCGCTGGTTTACCAGTAGAAACCATCGGTGGCTGTCGGAAATTAAAAAGCTGACCGGGGAAAAGGAAAATATCTTTATCATCGTTGGTGCAGGTCATCTGGTGGGAAGAGATGGCCTGGTCGAGCTTTTAAGAAAGCAAAACTATAAAATCCGTCAAAGATGATGTCGTCGTAGAAAGTCCCATCTACTGCGTTGCAGCAGTTTTTCAGAAACTCGGCATACTACATGTATTGCCTCGTTTCTGAAAAACCACTGCGCCTTGTATATGAAACTTTCTACTTAGCCATCGGTAATATTTTTTCGAGTTTATTAAAGATAAAAGGGGGAATAATGGTGAAACCTGTTGGGGTGATGATTGCCATACTGGTACTGTCCATGTTGTTTCCGGCGTGCTCGCCTGTAGAAAAACAAATTACCAAGAAAGATATAAAAACCGATGCGGATAAAATAAGTTACACCCTGGGCATGGAATTCGGGCCGTCTTTGAAGCCGTTTGAAAACGAGATCGATATGGCTTTATTCGCCAAAGGCCTTGAAGACAGCCATAAAAATAATGAGGCACTTCTTTCCCCTGAAGAGATTGAGGAAACCAGGAAAAGGATTTCTAAAAAAGTCCAGGCATATCGACAAAGAGAGAAGAACAGGTTGGCCGAAAAAAATCTGAAAGAAGGTCAGGCGTTTCTGGCGGAAAACAAGAAAAAGCAAGGGGTGGTGACCACTGAAAGCGGCCTGCAGTATATTGTTGTGAACGAGGGCAGCGGCCCCAAGCCGAAAAAAACAGATCGGGTTAAGGTCCATTATCGTGGAATGCTGATTGACGGTACGGAGTTCGACAGTTCCTACAAAAGGGGCAAAAGCGTCGTGTTTTCACTGCAAGGCATCATCCCCGGGTGGATCGAAGCACTCCAATTGATGACTGCCGGAAGTAAATACACGCTCTTCATTCCTCCGGATCTCGGATATGGCAATATTGGCGCAGGTCGCCTAATAGGGCCTAACGCTGTTCTTATTTTCGAGGTAGAACTGCTTGGCATTGAAAAACCCAAAAAATAACTGTAATACAATTAATTGCAGGAGGTCATGGCTATGTCAGATATGAAACCAGAAGACAATGCTTTGTCAGAAACATCGGAGAAAGATTCCAAAGTTTCCAAACCAAAATCGAGATTTAAAACAATATTCAAAATTCTCGTCGGCCTGGCAGTGATTTTGTTGATTTCATCCGTTTTTTTTCTGGAATATATCAGGCCGAACGAATTCGGTATAAAAATTGTGAGAGTGGGGATACATCGCGGCGTTCAGAAAAAAATTTATCAGGCAGGTCTGCACCTGGTGCTTCCTTTTGGACTCCAGGAGATAAACCGTCTTCCAAAGGATATTCAGGTCCTGGAATTAACCAACTTTCCTGAAATGGCGACTCAGTCTTCCAGGCATGAAAAAGCCGCTCATATTCAGACATCGGACGGTTTTTTTGTGGATGTGGACGTATCCATTCTTTACCGAATTGAAGACCCCTATATGGTTTTTACCACCATAGGACCTGGAAATCTTTATGAAAACAACGGTATCATACCCAAAGCAGAACCGGTGCTGAAAGCAACTCTTGGGGAGCTGACCACAGAAGAATTTTACAACAGCCCTTTAAGGGTCGAAAAGGCAAAAGCTGCCAAAGAGATGCTTAACAAAGAATTGAAATCAAAGGGACTACGAGTGGAAAATGTTCTGGTGCGTTATTTTACTTATAGTGCTGAAATACAGAAAAATATAGAGGAGAAAAAGCTCAAAGACCAGCTGGTGTTTAAGAATCAGTCTGAAGCAAAAGCGGCGATTGAGGAGGCGACTTTAAAAAAGATCGAACAGGAAGGAAAGGCCACCGTGCTGGTAGAACTTGAAAAGGGGAAAGCCTATGTGACCAGAAAACTGGCGGAAAAGGACCTCTATGTCAGAAAAAAGAAGGCGGAGGCAAACCTTCTGGTTAAGCTTGCCGAAGCGGAAAAAATTCGCCTTAAAAATGATGCCCTGACCGGAATAGGCGCACAGCGAATGGTGGGGCTGAAAATGGCCGAAGCATACAAGAGCCTGGACAAAATTATTTTACCGAGTGACGGTCCTGCCGGAGTAAATCCGCTGGATCTAGACAATACATTGAAGTTGTTCGATGTGCGTAAAGGAGGTGCAAAATGAGGCATCTTTTTATATTGATTATAATGGCCGGTATGCTGTTTCTTTTTGGTGGTTGTGTGTTTAATACTACCGGTGATACTGAAGTGGGCGTGAGAACAATCAAATTTGGTATTATTGCAAAAAAGGGAGTAGAAGATAAGGTATATGCTCCGGGAGCCACTTATTTTTTTCTTCCCTACATCAATGACTGGCACACCTTTGATACAAAACTCCAGAACCTGGAGATGACCTTTGATCCGGACAGGGGGGACAGAAAATCAAGAGATGACCTGCTGTTTAAAACCATTGACGGTAATGATATCAGTCTGGATGTGATCATCGTTTATAGAATTGACCCGGCAAAGGCGCCTTATATTCTCCAATATGTGGCGCAGAATGACAAAGCGTTGCGAGAAAAGATTGTGCGCACGGTTGCCAGAAGCAAACCCAGAGACATCTTCGGAGAACTGACGACGGAAGAGTTCTATGTGGCTGAAAAACGTGAACTTCAGGCACACAGATCAAAGGAAGTCCTGCAGGAAATTCTGGGTCCAATGGGAATCATCATTGAAAAAGTGTTAACCAAAAACTATAGATTTAACGTCGAATATCAAAAGGCCATCGAAGACAAAAAGGTGGCAGACCAGATGGTTGAAAAAAACAAGTCCGGCCAGCGCGCAACCGAAGAAGAATATAAACGAAAGCTCGAAGAAGTCAGGGGTGAAGTCAACAAGATGGTAGCGGATGTGGATGGAGAATACCTGAAAGCGAAAATAGAAGCCGACGTTTATTATGAGAAACAAAAACTTCTCGCAGAGGCCATAAAAACCGAAGCCGTTGCCGAAGCAAAAGGGATACAAGAGATGAATGACGCCATGGCCAGGCAGGGAGGGGAAGCACTGGTTAAACTCAAAATCGCAGAAGCGCTTCAAGGGAAAAAGATGATGCTGCTTCCGGTTTCAGAGGGCGGCATGAACCTTAAAACAACCGATATCAACCAGCTGATCAATACAATGGGGGTGAAAGCGCTTTCAACCAAGAAGGGTGAAAAGTAGAGTCTTTATTCTATCAAATAAAGCTTGGTTCTGTAGGCCAGGTCAGAGATAACTGGCAATGCCGAATTGATTAACACATGTTACGGGTTGCGAGTTGCGAGTGATGAAATGAATTTTATCTCAATTTTTTGTTTAAAAATGGTCGTTCAAAATAGGGTAGAAAATAATCAACGAAATTTAGTGTAAGAAATAGCAAAACGCTGTTTGCAACCCGAAACCCGCAATTCGCAACGCGTGGTGTTTAAGATGAAACCTCTACAGGGAGTAATCAAGGCCGAGCCTTTTTAACTCGGATATTTATTTTTTCAGAATTCGGGCCTGTCCGTCAAAAAAGCAGCCTTGGGCCACAGTGATTTTCCCTGCATTGATATCGCCGATCATGCGGCCGTTGGATCTTAGTTCTACATGGTCTGCCGATTTAATACATCCATTGATCTCTCCTTCAATGATCACCCTTCGGGCACGGACTGTTCCTTCAATTCTTCCTGTTTTTTCAATCCATACCATCCGTTTGCAGTCAATGTCGCCTTTGAAATCACCCGAAATCCTAAGGGTATCTTCTCCTTTTATATTCCCGGTGAAACGGGTATCGGAAGCAATAACGGTTACTGCCGATCCCACCTCGTCTTCAAGGGATTTCTGATCTATTTTGATAAATTTACCCTTATTTTTGTTAAAAATCATCCTGTATTCTCCGGCTACCGGTTTAGCCCTTTATCATTGGTAAGTTTATACTCAAATACTGTAAGCGTCAAGTTTGCCGTATATTTCGTTGACGAAAACATAACGGTACGCTATTAAATAAAGGAGCATCTACCGATATGACTATCCCGGAACCCAGCTGATATGGAAGATGTTAATATATGACACTACAATTGGGATAGACAAACCGGAAAAAGGATGATCAAACATTTGCTTCTTGAATTCAGGACTCCTCGAACCCTATCCATATTACGGAGCTGCCTGTGAATAATAGTGAATTTATCAAACGCTTGTCTGAGAGGACAGGACGGTCGCAGCGTGAAATCAGACGGTTATTGGGCCATATTACTGCGATCATCCGAAAAACGCTGGATGAAGATTTAAGATTCACTATACCCAGGCTCGGTACCTTTGGAACCCGTATCCGACAAAAACGAAAAGCCTATCATCCACTTGTTAAAAAGTATATGATGCTGCCGCCCAAGCGAATCGTATCTTTCAATGCCAGTTCCATCCTTAGAAAAAACGTAAAAGGCGAAAGCCATGAAAAGAAATGATAAGATAACCTTTTCGGATCTGGTGGGGCGTATTGCAGATGAGGCAAAAGTTTCCCAGAATGCGACACGCCACTTACTCAAAGAAATGTCATCCATTATCGATGACCGGCTTGTCCAAGAGGGTAAGGTCAGTATCAGCGGCCTGGGGATTTTTAAGCTTAAATGGCAAGCCGCCAAAACGGGTATGAATCCACAGACCGGTGAACCGATTGAAATTTCATCACAAAACCGGGTTGTTTTCAAACCGGCAGCGGATTTGCGCAGGTATATAAACCGGAGCTATGAAAATGAACAACCTGAATACATTGATGATGTCAAAGATACCCCAGCGGTTTATTCCGAAAAACCGAATTTTCGCACAAGATGGCCCACCACCAAGCGGGTGGGTTTACTTATTGTGCTTATATTGCTTATTTTGTCAGCTATTTTTTATGTATTCAAGCCCTCTGTTAAATCGCCGGTCACGGTTAAGAGAAATCTGCAACAGGGGACGGAAAAAGTTCCAGGTCAGCCTGCTGAAAAATTGCTTACAGGTAAAAAATCGGTCGATTCTCCTTTCAAATCAGTTGTTTCATCCGGGGGTGCAGCTCACCCGGTGGACAAATCCGGATATACCCAACATATTACAACAGGAGACACCCTTTGGATGATTTCGAAAGCGTTTTATGCGGATCCATTCCTGTGGCCCAACATATTCCGGGTCAATCTCAGCGTGATCAAAGATCCGGATGTGCTTGAAGTCGGTGAAACAATCCGTACCCCACCCCTTGAGGGGACGGCTGAGCATTTGACTCCAAGGGATAGGATGAACATTGCCGATGGCTATTTCCAGGTATATTTGGCCTATCGTCGGCTGGGGAAAAAAAAGGCGCCACTTTTCCTGCGGGTGGCCAGACAATATAATGTGCCGGAAATATCCGCCCGATACAAAGATAAATTAGAGAAAAGTAAACCTGCTTCGAATAAATAGTTTTTTCCATTCAGGGCTTGAGACCTGAAATTAAAAAGATTTACCACGGAGTTTCACTGAGAGACACTGAACTTTAATGGTTAATATCGGTGAAATTTTCGAGCACATCCGTGGTAAAAATATGAAGGACAAATTTCCAATTTCCACGTTCAGCGAACACTCACCTCATTGAATGATATTTCGCATTCACTGATAATTGAAGGCGTGATGGCAAAGGAGGATTTATGAAATTCGAGGCCCAAGAAAAAGAAACCGTCATTTTAAACCCTGTCAAGAACATGGAACGCAGATCGATCTCCAGTGAAATACGCCTGGATCCCCTGACAGGCAGAAGTGCGCGAATCTGCCATTTTATGGAACTAAAATGGGAAAAGCCGGATTTTGAAAAAATAATTGCCGGAACCGAAGAATATTGTCCCTTTTGCCCGGACAAGGTCATGAAAGTCACCCCTTTATTTCCTAAAGAGATCGTGCCGGAAGGTCGAATGGTTTCAGATGATATGGTTCTTTTTCCCAACATCGCTCCTTACGACAGCCTGGGTGCGGTGGCAACCCTTGGCAGCCGTCATTATATTCCCATGACAGAAATTAAGCCTGAGCGTATTGCCAAGGCATTTCGTCTTGCCATGGATTTTTTTAGTCGAATCCACCAAATCGGACATGCGGAATCGGTGTATCACATTATTAACTGGAATTACATGCCGGCTTCAGGAAGTTCCTTGATTCATGGCCATCTTCAGGTGTTTTCCACCTCTTTTGCGCCAAACCTGATGCGGGAGGAACTGGAAGCGGCAAAGACATATTTGGAGGTGAACCAAACGAATTATTGGGATGATCTTGTGAAAAGGGAAAAAGCAAGCGGAAAACGGTTTTTAGGAACCATCGGCCGCAGCAACTGGTTCAGCGCATATGCTCCCATGGGAGTTGCCGGCGATGTGCTGGCAGTGGTGGATGATGTTCGATCCACCCTTGAACTGACGGATGATGATCTCTTAGACCTGGCAAGAGGTCTCACCCGGGCCATGGCTGCCTATGATAAAATGGGTATTTACAATTTTAACATGAATTTTTTCACCGGCAAAGAAACCGATGATTTTGCGCGATTTCACCTGCTGTTTTCACCCCGGACTTTTTTCAACCAGGCATTGGGCACTCCCGACATAGGTGCTCTGAGAAACCTTTTTAACGAAACCCTTTGCATGGCTTTTCCCGAGGATATAAACAAAATGCTTAAACCGGAGTTTTTATCAATATGAAGCAAAAAAGTTTAGCGGTTATTCCAGCCGGCAGATCGGACGATCTGCATCACCTTGAAATTGCTGATTCAGCAGACCTTGTACTTTTTATGGCAGGAAATCAGTTTATGGTTATGGATGAAATCATTGGGAAGTTTCAACATAAGTACCCGGATATCAAAAAGATTTTTTATGAAACGCTTCCTCCCGGATTGGAGTTGAAACAGATTTTATCCGGAGGCGCTGTTTATAAAGATCAAATAATTGATGTCACGCCCGACATTTACACCTCGGTCAATAAAAAAGGAATGAATATTCTTGAAGAATCGGGTTTTATAACGAAGAATGACTATCGACTTTACCTGCATAACCGGCTAACCCTGATGGTGCCTGAAGGAAATCCGGCTAAAATAAAATCTGTATTGGACCTGGGTCGTGATGACGTTCGTATCTCCCAGCCGGACCCTGAGAATGAAGACATTGCCTTTCATATCATGGATATGTACCGGCAGACCGGTGGAGAAGATCTTGTCCACCGGATCATGGAAGAAAAAAGAGCCGAAGGGACAACCATATTTACCATTGTTCATCACCGGGAAACCCCGTTGCGCATTTTAAAACAGACGGTGGATGTGGGACCGGTATGGACCACGGAAATAATCCATGCCGGGTCGTCCGGCCTTAAATTTGATGTGGTTGAACCGGGCAAGGACCTTGATCAAAGAGACCAGATCAACTATTATATATGCAAATTAGCGAACTCCCCCAATCCTGAAAATGCCCGGAAGTTTCTGGATTTTATTACCTCTCCCACGGCTCAAAATATATATAAAAAATATGGTTTCTTACCGGAATTATAATAATTACTTTAGATCTACGCTGAGAGTACTTAAGAAGGTGGTTCTTCTGTTTTTGCTAATCACCATCCTGCCGGTTTTGTCTTTGCGGTGGATTTCACCGCCAACCACTTCCTTTATACTGCAGCATAAATTTAATGGGTGGTGGAATGATAAAAAGAATGTCAACATTCGTTACCGGTGGGTTGATTTGAGTAAAATATCGCTTCATGCACCGCTTGCCGTTGTTGCAGCAGAAGACCAAAAATTTCCCGTGCACTGGGGATTTGACAGTGAGTCGATTGAAGAAGCCTGGCGGGAGCGGGCCAACGGCACACGTGTTCGCGGGGCAAGCACGATTTCCCAGCAGGTGGCTAAAAACCTGTTTTTATGGCCGGGGCGCAGTTTCTTAAGAAAAGGAGTGGAGGCCTATTTTACCACGCTCATAGAGCTGTTATGGCCAAAGCGTCGAATTATTGAAGTCTATCTCAATATTGCCGAGTTTGGCAATGGTATTTTCGGAATAGCGGCAGCGGGAAAAACATTTTTCAAAAAACCACCCATACGACTCTCGCGGTGGGAATGTGCGCTTCTGGCGGCAGTGCTTCCCAACCCCAAGCGATTTCGGGCAGATAGGCCCTCAACCTATGTTTTACACCGCACCGAATGGATCCATAGTGAGATGGATCGTCTGGATAGGGCCAGGTACCTGAATAGCCTATAATCTCAAAAAGCTCTTGAAGAGGGAAGTCTTTTTTGAACGTCGAACATCGAACGTTGAACAGTGAACATCGAATGACGCAATCGATGGATTTATGCAGAGAGACCGATATTCTCTGCTGGTTTATTAATGGGTATAAAATACCTTATTCAACGTTCGATGCTCAACGTTCATAGAGTTTAATTTTGAATGCCACGGACTTCGGACATGGATTCTTTACTCACCACAGAGCAGCAGAATAGACAAAACAACTCATTTTAGGAATAAAACATATGGCAGATCGATTCCCGCAGGTGTTATTGTGCCAAAGGATGTTCCTTTTCCTGCTTCTGTCATTAGTATTGGTAGTCATATGTGGTGGATGCACGTTCATAATCAAACAAAAGCGCCCTGAAGAGACGGTTTCAACCACCCTGCCTTGGGATGTGAAAAATTATGCTGATTTTTTAAAACAGAATATAAAAAATATGAATGAAAGATACTCCACCGAATATGCATCTTACAATTTTGTGGTGGATACAGACAGGGGAAGTACGCGCATACAGAACCTGATTGAACCCGAAATAGCACTAGAAATTAAAGACCGGCCGTGGTCTGAACACATGCAAGATGACTATAAGTTATATAAAATTTTTAAGTATGTACAAAATAATTATGTTTTTTTTGCTGAGCCGGCTAAATGGCCGACAGTTAAAGAGACAGTGAAAAGAAAAAAAGGGGATTGCAAGAGTTTGTCCCTGCTGCTGATGTCTTTATTGATATCCGCAGACATTGAAACCCATGCCGCAATTTCAAACGGACACATGTGGGTCAATGTTTTTTATGATAACAGATGGCATGTTCTGGAAATTGATAATGATGCGGAAAGACAAAAAATTTATACAATCCCCGGATTTTACGACTATCCGCTTTATAAGATATATGCCGACCATACTGAAAAAAGGGTATTAAAGAAATCTTTCCCAAAACATGGTCCGTAATTTCAGTAGTCAGACATTCCCGTGTCTCAGAGCGATCTTTTCAAACATGATGACAAGCCCGGTAGCAAGGGTATACAGGGATTCAATGTTGAGATTTTTCTGGGCGGTTGAATCGAAAAAGATATTCAGACTCGATTCAAGACCATCTTCGGGCTTCCAGTAACAAATCAGGATGGGTACTTTTGGTAGTGGGTGTAAAACAAGGGAAATATCAGAGGAGTAATGATTTTCCACCCGCCTTCCGTTGAACAGGCGAATCAGGTCCTCAAAAAGATTGGTATGAGTATCGGCCACTTTTTTTAGGGGTTTTTCACATCGCTGCTGGAAAAGTCGATACCGCGCCTTACCGCCTTTCAGTTCCCTGAAGGGGACCCATTTCCCTGAAACAGGCACTCCCGCACCCTCTGTTATGTAGGTAATTACCGGAAGGGCGATCCAGGTATGGACATGTATGTCGGTGGTAATGTTTCCTTCGGTGTCAATACTAAAGTTTTTACCGAGAATATTGATCGTCAATTTATTATGCGAAAATCCAGCTCCCAATCTCTGTGCAGCCAAAGAAAGGTCTATGGTAGTAATTTTTCTTTTCAACTGCTCAATTTTTTTGTACTGCTCCTGTTCCAAGGTCATCCGGGTGTCAGCCACGCCATACTTGTTGAGTGTCTTACTATCAACATAAGGGCATTCATCAAGTTTTTTTTGACCTTGGAACACTGCGGCCGCAAAGGCCAGGCATGTCGGTTTGTTACATTTCCTACAATTGGATTTATTAAGTAACTTGAAGACCTCCATCGTATTACTAAATTGGGCCATGTGGTCATTCTCCTTTTTTCGTTTTAAAAAAGTGAATTTAATAATTATACCCATGAGGCGATAAAAGCAAAATAATTATCAATGGTAATTCCCCGGTCAAACCTTAGGTTTCATGCTTCGTTGTGCCCGGTCTGGCATGAAAATTTATGAGAAACACTATAAGATTAAGAAGCAGAATAAAAACATAGCCTAATTGGGCTATTTCTCAGATTTTATTTTTTGTCGGTTCAATAAAATAAAAAATCTTGACACGGCTTTTCCGGCCGGTTATATATGTTGCTAACAAAGTAGCAACATATATAGCTATGGAAAATATCAATAAATTACGTGAGCTTGGCTTTTCCAAATACGAAATATCATGTTACCTGTCACTGGTGTCCAACCACCCGATCAACGGATCACAGTTGAGTCGGCTTTCAGGGATTTCCAGATCACGGATTTACGACGTTTTGCGCAACATGACCAGAAAAGGGATTGTCCTGGAAGTCGAAAACGGTCTGTATGCCCCCCTTCCTCCTGATGAGTTGATGAAAAGACTCCGCACTCAGTTTGATTCCAATCTTTCTATTTTTAAAAAAGAGATTAAAGCTGTTTCTAAAGAAACGAGTTATGAATATATCTGGTTTATCCGTGGCTATTTGGAGGTAATGAAAAAAGCCGGTGAGATGATCCGTTCAGCCCGTGAAGAGCTTTATGTCAGGCTTTTTCCCCAGGCAGGTGAAATACTTGAAAAAGATATCAAGGATGCCGAGGCCAGAGGTGTGGGTATCAGGTATGTTGCCATGGGAGATATGCCGTTGACATTTGATGTTCAGGTTATTCACCCGGAAACTGCAGGTATTGCCGATACGATTGGAGGTCGATCATTTGATATCATTTCTGATAAATCCGAGGCGCTTGTCGGCATTTTTGAGCCGAATAAAGAGGACCTTTCTCCAATCAACTGGACCAGGAATAGATTATTCATAATTTCTGCCCGCGACAGTCTTCGACATGACTTCTATCATTATTTTCTTTCCAAAATCTACGATCTAAAACAGCAGCTTACAGAAAGGGATAAAAGAATCTATGAGTTTATTAAATCTGACGATTAATTTTTAAATTAATAAAACTGTGAAAGGAGGATTTCTATGAAATTACCCAAAATAAAGACTTCTCTTCCGGGTCCGAAAGCGGCATCTTTAATTAATATAGATCGAGATCGTGTGTCTCCCTCATATACCCGGGGCTACCCGTTGGTTGCTGAAAAGGCATTGGGGGTGTGGATAGATGATCCGGATGGCAATACTTTTCTTGATTTTACTGCCGGCATCGCCGTATGTGCGACCGGACACTGTCACCCCAAAGTCGTCAGTGCCATAAAAAAACAGGCAGATAAGCTGATTCACATGTCAGGGACCGATTTTTATTATACCTCGCAAATTGCGCTGGCCGACAAGCTGGCACGACTTGTACCGGGAGACGGAAATAATAAGGTGTATTTTGGAAACTCGGGTGCTGAGTCAGTGGAAGCCGCCTTCAAGCTTGCCCGCTGGTTTACCAAACGGGAGCTTAACATCGCTTTTTTTGGTTCATTTCACGGCCGAACCATGGGGGCATTGTCTCTCACAGCAAGTAAGGTGATTCAAAAAAAACATTACAATCCCCTTATACCGGGAATTACCCATATCCCTTATGCTTACTGTTATCGATGCCCATACAACATGTGTTATCCTGATTGCGGCATCGAATGTGTGCGTTGGGTAGAGGATAACCTATTTCGCACCACCATGCCTCCGGAAGAGGTGGCGGCTATATTTGTCGAGCCGATACAGGGGGAGGGGGGGTATGTCGTGCCGCCTTTGGAGTTCCACGTTGAATTGCAGAGAGTGGCAAAAAAATACGGAATTCTTTACGTGGTTGATGAAGTACAGGCAGGAATGGGCCGTACCGGAAAGATGTTTGCCATGGAACACTTTGGCGTGGAACCGGATATCATGGCTTTGGCCAAGGGGATTGCATCAGGTATGCCTCTGGGTGCAATGGTGGCAAAATCCGACATCATGGTCTGGGAGGCCGGTTCTCACGCTTCTACATTTGGCGGGAATCCGATCTCATGCAGCGCCGCACTGGCAACCATCGAACTGTTGGAAGACGAATTGATGGAAAATGCCAAAATACGCGGAGAATATATGATGGCCCGGCTTGGCGAACTACAAAATTCCATAGAGTGTATCGGCGATGTTCGCGGCAAGGGTTTGATGATCGGTGTTGAACTGGTAAAGGATCGCGAAACAAAAGAGCGTGCCGCCACCTGGCGAAACGAGGTGGTTCTCAAGGCCTTTGAAAAGGGGCTGCTACTCCTTGGATGTGGTGAGAATACAATCCGTTTTTCACCCGCCCTGACCGTAAGCAAACAAGAGATAGATGTATGCCTTTCTATCTTTGAAGAGGCGCTGCGTGAAGTGACGACCTGAATCCTGCAGGGCCCATAGGCAATTCCCCGGTCGAACCGAGCTAAGATGGAAAAGCGACTGTTTGTTTCTAATGAATATATTCCATAACTCAGGCGATGAGTTAATTCAGAGTGGGCAATTTTACTGTTAAGATGCGGTTTTGGTTGAATCTTGCCTTCTAATGTGATTTGAAAATAATACTGCGAAACCTTAACCGGACATGAGTTGCTATTTTTTATTTTTAAGTTTAATGTTACGGGCAATGCTTCGGTATAAAACAGCTGAATTGTTCCGGTCACTTTTTTTCAGGAGGCGGCAATGTCAAAAGAATTATCTTGCCCTGTTGAAAGACGTTCCCAAAAAGATAGAAGAAAAAAATTCACTTTAAGTCGGTTTATTTACAAGGGAATAGACAAAAACCTGGAAAGAAGAAAGATTAGCGACCGAAGGTCCCGGTCTTAAGGGGATGATGGGTGGACAGGAGGCAAACATTGGCGGATTTGACTAAACCGGGTAATGTCATCATCGATTTCGTTACCGGAAAAGAGATACCGGATGTGGGCCCTGAGGCTAACCGGCAAAGGGTGGAACGGGTTTTGGTCGAGCAAAAGGGATACGCAAAAGAAGACATCGAAGTTGATGCTCCCCTTGAGGTTGAGATCGCGGGAAAAGAATACCGGTCAAGTGTCGATCTGGTGGTCAGTGTGGATGGTAAGCGTTTGATGGCTGTTAAATGTGCGGCAGGCTCTCTGGGGTCAAGAGAAAGAGAAATTATTGCGGCTTCCAGGCTTCTTGATAATTATCAAATTCCTTTTTCTGTCGCTTCGGATGGGAAAACCGCCATTGTACTGGATACCGTATCCGGGAAAAAACTGGGGGAGGGTCTTCATGCGATTCCTGCAAAAGAGGAGATAAAAAAGAGTTCCTCTGCCACGCGGCCTCAACCTCTGCCTGAGAAACGTTTTGAAAAAGAAAAGCTTATTTTTCGCAGCTATGACAGCATGAACGTAAATGTAACACGCAATATGTAAAGAGCAAATAGGTCTTTATCGAAGCCCTTATTTTAAAACAATGAGAGTAATATGGATAGCAAGCAAAGCTTTCTTTTAAATATTCCCGGTTTCAGAGGTCTTTCCAAAAACCAGGTCGAACAAGTTGGGCGGATAGCTGTTGAAAAAAAAATAATGAAAGGAAAAATCATTTTTTCTGAAGGAGATGAGGGGAATGGGTTTTATATCGTGGTTAAAGGACGGGTGAAAGTTTTTAAAGTTTCACCGGAAGGAAAGGAGCATATTCTTCATATTGTGGGGCCTGGAGAAACGTTCGGTCAGGTCGCTGTTTATGCCGGGAGGTCATTTCCTGCAAGTTCAGAGGCAATTAGCCAAAGCCATCTGCTCTTTATCCCCAGAGTTGCATTTGTGGGGCTAATTGCCGACAATCCATCACTGGCAATGAGTATGTTGGCGGTTCTTTCCCTGCGGCTAAGAGAATTTACCATTCAGATTGAAAATCTTTCTTTAAAAGAGGTTCCTGGGCGTCTTGCATCCTACCTTATTTATCTCGCTGATGAGCAAAAAACAGAGGATACTATTTCTTTACCGATTTCAAAAGGGCAGCTGGCCAGTCTCCTTGGAACCATTCCTGAAACCTTGTCGCGAATTTTTACCAAAATGAGCAGCCAAAATCTAATTCAGGTAAGCGGTGGAGAAATAAAAATTTCAGACCGCACCGGACTTGATGATCTGGCTATGCATGGAAAGCTTTAAAATGGAAAATAAGTTTCGCATCGGAGTGCTCATATCAGGAAGTGGAACAAACCTGCAGGCGATCATCGATTCCTGTGAAACAGGTAAAATAAAAGGCAAACTGGCATTTGTAGGCTCGGACAATCCCAATGCCAAGGGTCTTGAAAGGGCTCGCAGGCATAAAATTCCTACGTTAGTAGTGGACTACTCTTCCATGATAAAACGATTGAACAGGAAAACGGAAAAAGCCCTGCTGCCTGATGACTTTAACTTTGATGATTTGCTGTCCAAGCAAACTCTCTTGTTAGGGAACGCCAATTCCAAAAAAACCAAAACATTTATAATGACGCGCGCAATAATTGAAAAAGAGCTTCTGGATAAGATGAAACCCTACCCTTTTGACCTTCTTGTACTGGCAGGTTTTATGAGAAATTTAACTCCGTATTTTATCGACAGGGTGAATACGAATCCTGGTTATCCCCGCATAATGAACATCCATCCTGCACTCCTTCCATCATTTCCCGGAACGGATGGATATGGAGATACGTTTCGCTATGGGTGCAAGGTGGGTGGCTGTACGGTTCACTTTATTGATTATGGGGAAGATACAGGGCCAATCATCGGCCAGAAATCATTTCAGATCGAAAAGGATGACACACTGGATACGATTAAAAAAAAAGGATTGGCATTGGAATGGGAGCTTTATGCGGAATGTATCAACCTGTTTGCCGAAAACAGGCTTAAGACAGTCAAGGTTCCATATAGGCTGAAAAACGGTGAACAAAAAGAAAGGACCGTGGTAAAAATATTAGATTCTTCTCCACTTTAGCTGAAGGAAAGGCCCCGAGGGTTGAGGGGTTTCTGGAGTTTTACAAATACGTTCTTGCACCGACATATCTGGATCTATAATATTTTCCTGAAAGTGAATCTCTGCGGATTTTTTTGCCGGTTCCCGATGCGTGGATAAATTTATTATTTCCCGTATATATCCCCACGTGAGATATTTTTTTCCATCCTATGGTTGCAAAAAAAACCAGGTCTCCTTTTATTAACTGACTGCGTAAAACAGGTTTTCCGACTTTCCACTGTTGTATGGAAGAGCGTGGGAGATTCAATCCGTTCAGCCGATAAACCGTCATGGTTAGCCCACTGCAATCAAACCCTTTTTGGGGAGAAGCCCCCCCCCATAGATACGGAACCCCAATAAAATTTTCGGCTGTTTTTACAATGGAACTTCTGATGCTGTTTTCATCTCTCAGATACTGTGGGCTGACAATATAAAAGTTATCAATAGTGCCATTGGCCTTAAGGAGTTCGGCTTTTTTGCGGGCTGCATTTTTGGTGGGAAAGTTGCCGAAGCGAACCTTATACAAACCCGATTGGTGAACAAAATGATACGCATTGAGTCCCTGACGTTGCAAGGTGTTGGTCAGCCTTAGCGCATTTCTTTGATTGGAAAATGCTCCGGCCTGAACGGCAAAATGAGCTGGGGCAAGAAATTTGGTTGAAATATATGGTGTTGAAGTCGGAGTCACAGTTGTAGAACCACCGCAACCTGATAAAAACAATAAGAGGATAACAACAATATGGACTTTAGCACAAGATTGGTATTTGGTTCCCATGGTTTTGGCCCTTAGAGTTTGTGCGAATATGAAGCTATTTTTATACGAGCCGTTAAAGCAATTTGACGATTAACGGTAGAGCGACAAATGTACCCACGGCGCTGCCAAGGTTGGTAAATACAACGACCAGAAGTATTCGTGTCACTTTGTTTTTCCAAAAACCACGTATAGAAATAATATCTTCGGGCAGGCTTTCAATATCCCTGACTCTTGGCTTTCTAGAAAATGCCTCCACAAGCCCGGAGACCCACCCTGCTGCAATCAGCGGGTTTAGAGAGGTTAACGGAGCAGCCAGAACGGAAGATAAAATGGTAAGGGGATGTGCAAAGGCGATGGCTGCACCAAGGCCTGCCAGTACTCCGTTTGCCAACAGCCAGTATTTTATCATTTCTTTTCCGGTGGCAGCTCCTCCGTAAAAAAAGCCCGCCACAAAAAGCATCAGGATGACTGCGGGAATCATCCATTTTAAAATACCGGAAGCCTTTCCTTTGGGTGGCAGTTGTTCCAGGGGTTCAATATCGATATTTACATTCCAGTATTTTTTAATTCCCGGCACATGACCGGCACCCACAACGGCAACAATAGTATTACCTGGAGCTGTTTGTATTTTATGAGCAAGGTATCTATCCCGCTCATCTATCAGGATATCTTTTAATACCGGAAGTGATTTACCAACATCGGCCAACAGCGTTTCAAGCACATCATTTTGCTTTATTTTTTCAATGTCTTGTTCGCTTATCTCATCGACTCCTCCCATCGATAAAATGAGTTGAAAGAACAGCTTAAACTTGCTCCAGAATCCCATGGTACGCCATGTTCTTGAAAGGGTGATACGGATGTCCCGATCTGCAAGGTGTATGTTGGCCCCCAGAGCTTCTCCTGTCTCAATGGCTTGAATCATTTCCTGACCGGGTTTAATATCAAATTTGCTGGCAATCCTTTTTTGAAATGACGATAGCAGGAGGTTGGTAAGAAGCAGAAAAGATTTTTTCTCCCTGATGACTTTGACAATATCCGTATCTTGCCACATTTCCTTTTGGCGGATGGCCTTATATCTGGATTCGCAGAGCTCAATGCAGACGGTATCGGGTTTTTCCTCTTCGATGACCTCTTTTACCAGCTGAGTGCTTTCTTTAGAAACATGAGCAGTTCCCAAAATAATAATTTCTTTGTCTTCCAAGTCAAGGCGGTGTATCATATTGCTGTTATTTATCATTGTGATAGTGTATATATTTCCTTTACCGAGTGACTCAAGTTTCGCATCCTTGATTTCAATCACGGTCCAGGCGGTGAAAAGCCTCTACCGTCTAAAGCTTTAATTGAATTGATGGGTGCGATACGGGAGCATTTGATTTTAAAGCTACGTCATCTATGCGTAGATTTTTTTGCTATGACGGATTAATATAACAACTACACTTGAGGTGTCAATGCAAGTTCAACGCCTGCAATGATTAAAAAATGGAGGTTATGATTGAATGGCACATGAAATTGAACAGAATACCGGCAGTTATTTAATAGAAAAAGAGCCATATTATGTGCAGACAGATAATGAGGTCGCCCTTTTTGAGGCTGCTTATAATGCCAGGCTCCCGGTTATGCTAAAAGGGCCGACAGGTTGCGGTAAAACAAGATATGTCGAATATATGGCATATCGATTAAAACGGCCACTGATAACCGTGGCCTGTCATGAAGACCTGTTTGCATCTGATCTGATAGGTCGTTATCTGCTGAAAAGCGATGAAACCGTATGGGTCGATGGTCCATTGACAAATGCTGTGCGCAATGGCGCCATATGTTATCTTGACGAAATTGTAGAAGCCCGCAAGGATACAACCGTGGTGATTCATCCTTTGACAGACAATCGAAGAACACTGAGCATAGATAAAAAAGGTGAAACCATACGCGCACATAAGGATTTTATGATGGTGATCTCATATAATCCAGGATATCAATCTGTGCTGAAGGATTTAAAACAAAGCACACGTCAGCGTTTTGTCGCCCTTGAATTTAATTATCCGGAAGCCGAAAAAGAAGCCCGGATCGTTTCTCATGAAGGAGAAATTGAAATGGAAACCGCCATGAGACTGGTTACTCTGGCAGAAAAAATAAGGAGTATCAGGGAGCATGGCCTGGCAGAAGGGGCAAGTACCCGCCTGTTGATATATGCCTCTCAGTTGATAAAAAGAGGCACACCGGTGCACCAGGCATGTAAAACAGCAATATGCCTCCCGCTTACAGACGATGAAAGGCTTCAGGAAACCTTGAACGATCTAATAGAAGATATTTTTTAGCGGTTTTGTAAAGACTAATCGTTCACCACAAAGCTCGCAGAGAGCACAGAGAATATATTGTTATATTAATTAGTTGCCTCTGTGGTCTCAGTGCTCTCCGTGGTAAATTTGATTTCTGAGAAACCACCTGTTTTTCTATGGAAAAAGAAAATCCTTTAAAATTGCTTGCTATAGCTGACCCTGATCTGGCGGAAATGGTTTCAGCGGGACTGAAAAAGAAAAAACGATCCATTTCTGCTGGAAATATAAAGATGCTGGTTGATGAAACCCTGTGGGGATTGTCTGTTGAAATGTCTCTCGGGCGTGCCATTGCCGAGGGATACATTAAGTTCATGGAAAATAAAAACCGCGATAAGCTGTTGCAATATCGTGATTTAACCCGCAAAGGCGGAAGCGTGGGGCCGACCTTTGGTCGGCTTATGGCTATATACCTTGTTCCCGTGTTAAAACATGGTGACGGCAGAATGCTTAACATGTTTCTGGATGCCGTTGATGTGATGCAACAAAAGGGAACCCATACGCTAAAAAGCCCCTTAAAATCTCTAGCCCTTTTATTAGACACCGGGAATAATCAGGCAGCAGCAGAGTATCTTAAACTCCTTGGCACCACTTTTTCCCAAGGTTTGACTTATAGCCAGTGCCAACATTTTTCTTATGTGCTGCCCAAAACGGTACTTTCCTTTTCTTCTTCCAAGCGCCCATGGCAAATTAAACAGTTGATAAGACTGGTAAGTGAAGACATTCGTCTGGTCGATCCTTTTCTTGATGGCATGGAAAAATGCTTGTATCTTCTTTCAAAAGAAGCGTTGGATAAATTTGTATCTTTAGGCCTCAAAAAAGCAAAGCAAAACATGACGCTTGGTATAAAATTTTTATCCCTTACCTCCAAACTGGGTATTGATACCTATGAGGGTATGCAAATAACGGTACCCATTACACAGGTCAAACAGCAGATAAACCATTATCTTCGGGCTCGAACCGGCCTGATGATTCCCATACGGCCTCTGTCCATGATGGCAAAATTTCAAAGTGATGAGGGTGATAGTAAAACAGGCGCTTGCTGCGACGGGAAATTTATTTACCTGCCCGATGAAATAAGTTTCTTTAAAACAAAGGAAGAAAACATCAAACTGTATAAATGCCTTGCCCGGTTTGAATCCGGCTGTTTTGAATTTAACACATTCGATTTTGATTTAGAAAGAGCAAGGGAAAAATACTTCCGGATCAACTCTTTGGCGAAAAGGGCACCCGTCCAGGAGAAAATGTCCGATTTGCAGCGATTTTTCCTGCTTTTTCCCCATAAAGAGCTGGCATCCGACCTGTTTACAATTTTTGAGCAGGGCCGTATTAGAACATTATTTGCCAGGCGGTATCCCGGCTTGGTGAGAAATTTTCTGCCGGTACTTCAAGAGGAAGCGCTGTGCATCTTCAACCAAGAAAGATGTGTGAAGCCTGTTTATCTGCTGTATTTACGAATTGCCCTTGGATGTTCTACTGATGAAGGTTTGTACCCGGATGAAGGGTATATAAAAAAGGCTGCCGAGCGATTTGAAAAAAAAATCAGGGAAGACCATACGGTTGAAGTATGTGCCCATTTGGTCAGTTGTACCTATCCGGAAATAGAGTCGATTTTAAAGCAGAACCCGATCGGTGATCAGCTAGCGGAAGGTTATCTGTCGGTAAAGTTTCCCTTTGGACGTAAACTTCGGCCAGATCTTTTTTATCTGGCAAACAGTCATATGGAAAATATGGCTCAAACAGTTAAGGTGATGCTTGAAGCAAAAGGATATAAAGTTTATAAATCTGAGATAAGAAACTGCCTTGATGCCAACCATGGTACTTTATCTCATGAGGATATACAAGATATGATCGGAACGGGTGAATTTCGCGGAATAAAAATTCAGGAAATAGTCGATTCTGTAAAACCTCAAACCGTTGATATATCCCTTGCTGATGCCGATACAAATAAGACTTTCTGGTACAAAGAATGGGACTGCAATATTCAAGACTATCTTAATGACCATGTAAGAGTGGTGGAAAAATTGCTCAATGGATACCAGGACAATTTTTATAACGATGTCCTTGAGCAGTATCGGTGTTTGGTACAAAAGATTAAATATGCGTTTGAACATTTAAGACCGGAAGGGCTTAAAATATTAAGGCAATGGGTAGAGGGAGATGAATTTGATTACAGGGCCCTTTTGGATTTTGTCATGGACAAAAAGGCGAGGATAATGCCTTCCGACAGGCTTTATATTAAACGGATAAAACAGCAAAGAGATGTGGCTGTTTTGCTTTTGGTAGATCTTTCCAGGTCTACGGCAAATACTGTTTACCGCTCTAAAGCTTCTGTTCTTGATATTGAAAAAGAGGCCATTGTGCTTTTCTGTGAGGCCCTTGAAGTCGTGGGTGATGCCTTTGCAATTGCAGGGTTTTCTGGAACCGGTCGCCTGGGAGTTGATTATTTTAATATAAAAGAATTTGATGAGGATATGGGGACTTCTGTCCGGCAGCGAATAAGTGCCATGGCTCCGCAGCGAAGCACCCGGATGGGCGCAGCCATTCGCCATGCTGCCGGAAAATTTGACCGGGTATCTTCCAAAGTCCGCCTGATGATCATTTTAAGCGACGGTTTTCCGAATGATGTTGACTACAAGCAGGAATATGCTATCAAGGATACACGTAAGGCCATATCCGAAGTGCACTCCAAGAATATTTACGTTCACTCTATAACGGTTAACCTTGCCCAATACTCAAAGCTGGACGATCTTTATGGGGATGTGAAGCACAACATTATTTCGGATATTCGTGAACTTCCCGACAAGCTTTTGCGTATTTACAGCGGGTTGACCCGATAGTCGGTGTTATTATTATGATTATATACGACGATATATTTTCCTGGGAAGGATTTGGCGGCAAGCTGCGTATTGGAAGTGGAAAGTGCAGACTGCGGATCTTTGACCTTAAACAGGGTACTGAGAAAGGGCTTGACTATATAAGACCCATTATCGCCGTGGTTTCGGATATTTCCAGAAGCAATATTAGCATCAAAAGCTGCTCCGGTCATATTGCCACCAAGGTCATCAGAGAATTCAATATTGATCCAAGCCGTATGTTATATGTGGAATATTATCCTGCAGTCATGTATGGTGAAAAGAACGAAAAAATGATACCGGAAAGATATGATGCCATAGAATTTTCCTGGCATGAGGATAAAGCAATAAAACCAAAATGGAGAACCTTAAAGCCACCGCTGGTCGATTTAATTGAGAGATTGATGGAAGAAAGACTAACCCAATAATAAGATTTATTGTTATATATTGCGTTTTAATAAACTTGTTCATTTGATTACCATGTAAGTGTTCCGGGTTACGTGTTGCGAGTTATTAGTCGGAAATAATCCTTTTTTACAACCCGTACCACCTAACTTGTAACAATTGCGTGTGACATAAAAAGAACTTTCTGATAAATAGGATTTGGTAATTTACCTTATTGAGGGAAAAAATATTATGCTGGTACTAGGATTACAGGGAAGTCCCCGAAAAAATGGCAACACCGATTATTTTTTAAAGGCATTTATGAACGAAGCTGAAAAGTCAGGGGTTAAAACCCATACCGTAGAGGTTGCTAAAAAGAATATTCAACCGTGCAGGGGATGCGGTTTTTGTGAGAAACACGGGAAGTGCGTCATTGACGATGACGATATGACCGGAGAGATCTATTCTCTACTTCGACAGGCGGATGTTATTGTGGCTGCCACACCCGTTTTTTTCTACTCCGCAACAGCACAGTTAAAGGCTCTAATTGACAGAAGCCAAACACTGTGGTCAAGGAAATATAAACTAAACGTGGTCGATCCGGGCAGGAAAACGAGACAGGGATTCCTTCTTTCTATAGGCGCGACCAAGGGAAAAAACCTGTTTGATGGTCTTAAGTTGACTATGAAATATTTTTATGATGCAACCGGGGCCGGATTTCACGGCAGCCTGACTTACCGCAGGATTGAAAATAAAGGAGATATCAAAAAGCATCCCACAGTTCTCGATGATATACAGGAAGCTGCCGGCAGCCTTTTAAAGCCGTTTCTTGGCAGAAAGAAAATTATTTTTGCATGCATCGGGAACACATGTCGAAGTCAGATGGCCTCCGCCTTTGCCCAATCCTATGCCGGTGATAGAATAGAGGCTTTAAGCGGTGGCAGCAAGCCGGAGCATGAGATTAATCCGGTCATGGTTGAAGCAATGGGGGAAAGGGGAATAGATATGGCGTTTAGGAAAACCCAATCTTTAGAATCCGCCATTTCCCAGGTAAAACCGGATATGATTATTACCATGGGATGTGGCGAAGAATGTCCCTATGTCCCGGGAGCAACGGTAAAGGATTGGGAGGTGCCGGACCCCGCCGGAAAATCGATGGATTTCATGCGAACGGTTCGTGATGAGATAAAACAGAGAGTAGAAGGGCTTATAAAGAGCCTGACCTAACCAAAATGCTCTTTTTCAGCTTGTTTGGCTGCTGCCAGATAAGTGTTTCGGGTTACGAGTTGCGGGTTTAAAAAGCAGATGAAGGTTCCGATGAACAACACGAAACGCGTAACAATATCATATGACACAAAAAGAAACTGCTGCTAAATAGAACTGATCAATTACGCGATCAGGCTAAAATACAATCCCGGTATATCCAACAAAACTGTCACCAGGACTTTTATCATAACTGGTGGCATAGGTGATCTCTTCCGCTTGCTTGGCTCCCAGCTCTTTTGCAGCAGCTATTGCTGTTGCGGCGGCTCCTGCACAACATGCATTCTGGTTTGACAATGCTTCATTGATCACATCTTCCGGTTTCATGGCGACCATTGCATCAATCACCCGGCGATCATTTTCATTTCGTGCCCAGTCAACTGCCGCTTGCCCCGTTCCTTTGGGTACAAACCCATAGTTGGGTCCATAATGGGTCAGGTCTGTGGAGCCGAGGATATTGATTCTCAGGCCCAGCTTCTTGCCGATCTCGACAACGGCTTTTCCGATTTTAAGAGAATCTTTTGCCGGAGGAACACCAAGGGGAAGGATTTTAACCGTATCAAAGAAATATTTTATAAATGGAAGCTGGAGTTCAATGGTATTGTCCTGGGGAAGGTGATCAGGCGTTTCAATATTAAAGGAAAATCGGCCGGTGAGTTCTTTTGCCAGGGATTTTTCTATTTGGATATCACCAAAGGGGGTTTCCCAGGCGCCTTCTTTCATAATATAGCAAGGTGAGCTTGAATGAAGATGCATTCCAAAAATCACAAAAACATCGGGCGGGTTGTTTTTTTTGAGAGAATGAATCACATGACAGGCAATACTTCCGGAAAAAAACCAGCCGGCATGGGGCACGATTCCGCCTACCGGATTTTCAATTGAGGAAGCTTTTATTTTTTCTTCAAGAAAACGGCTTATTTCCCTTTCGCATTCTTCGGAACTGCCAGGATACCAGGAACCGGCAAAATCGGCTTTTTTAATATTCATCTTTGCTACCTTCATATAGTAATTTTCATAAATTTTCATGCTCGACTGGGCACAACGAGGCATGAAACCTAAGGTTCGACCGGGGAATTGCCTATGGGCCCGTTACCAGACCTAACATATTAGATCGGTATGTAACACGCCCCCTATCTTCTCAGTTAAACCCATACAGGCAGAGACGATCAACGCCGCCGTGGGATTCTTTCCCCTGGGGCTGGCTCAAATCTAATTGAAGTCTGCCTCAGGCAGACCGTACGTTCATTTCTTAATAAGATGGTTATGTCTGGTAACGGGCCCATAGGCAATTCCCCGGTCGAACCGAGCTAAGATTTAAAAACAATATAGAAGTTTATTAAATATCAATCCTTTATCCATGCTGACGAGGCGGTTACCAGAATGATACAGTTCTCCTTACCGGTATTCAACAGCGAATGCCTTGATCCGGTGGGGATCCAGGTGGCATCGCCCACCGCCACCTGCCTTTTATCATCGTCTACCTGGATTTCGCCTGATCCGCTCAGTATAAAATATATTTCTTCCATGGGATCAACATGTTCTTCAATTTTCCTGCCCGGTTCAAGGGTTGCCATGGCAAAGAAACCGATTTCTTTAAGGGTGCGCCGGTCCAGTATCATCTGCGCTACTGCTCCACCATGGGCAATGTAAGTGGTTTCCATGACTTCCTTATCATTTATATTTCTGACAATCATTTATTATTCCTTTCTTTGTATCCTGGCCATGAAGGGTTTTACAGGATACGTGGTGCGGGTTACGGGGAAAAAAAGAGTTATTTTCTCTAACACCTTGCAATCGCATCCTTAGGACACCACCCAACAAAAAAGTTTTAAAAAAAGATATAATGGATCGCGATGACTGTTGTTGTATGATTAATATGGTTTTGCGATTTTTCCGAAAGCCCTTATTTCATCGGGAAGATCTTCCACTTGAATAGTGGGATCCACCCCAAAGGCAAAAGACCTTTCAACGACATTTTCCAACTGAATCACATTGCCGGGCCAATTATATTTCAATAAATAATCCATCGCATCTAAAGATACATTTAGAATCTTTTTTTCGCTCCTGTTTTTAAATTTATGTAAAAAATAGATGATAAGCAGACAGATATCTTCTTTTCGTTCCCTCAATGGGGGTATCTTAATGGAAACGGCATTAAGATAATTGAAGAATTTTCGTTCTAGGCTTCCGTTTTCCAGGCTTTCTTTAGTGTCTTTGTTGGTTGCAGAGATTATCCTTAACCCAAAATCAAGCTTTTCATTGTTGGCGTCTGATTCCATTTGTTTATGCTGCAGCGCCCGGAGGAGTTCGTTCTGAATATCGGGCTGAATTTCAGCAATTTCATCCAGGAAGATGGTTCCGCCTTCATAAGGTTTTAAAAGGTCGATAAAGGTCTCGGGTTTAATTTTTTTAGGGAGTTTTTTTGCCAGACTACTGCAATTAAAAGGGGTAAAGGGTTTGTCTTTCCGCGGACTGTTTTGGTGGATAACATGCGCGGTTAACTCTTTTCCCGTCCCGCTTTCACCCTGAATTAAAACGTTGGGGCTGTGGGGTTTCATTCTGTCAATTATTTCATAAATTTCCTGCATCCTCAGACTGATACCAACCATCTTGCCATATTTATGTCTTTCTTTTATTCTTTTCTTCAGCAATGCATTCTCACGCTTAATCTTTTTTTCCTCGACAATTCGATCAATGATTATTTTTAAAAGATTAAGTTTAAAGGGCTTCTGGAGGTAATCATAGCTTCCTGTTTTCATTGCTTTAACGGCTGACTCCAGGGTTCCGTGGCCCGTTACAATAATGACTTCGATATCGGGACTGTATTCTTTTATTCTTGCCAGGAGTTCGATGCCGTCGAGCCCGGGCATTTTGAAATCGGTAAAAACAATATCAAAATTTTTATCTTTTAATAATTGTAGCGCTTCATCGCCGCTTTCCGCAAGGGAGACCTTATAACCTTGTCTGGTAAGATATTTATCTACAATGTTCAGTATTGCACTATCATCATCAACAAACAGGATTTTATAATCTTCCATAGATACCTCCAAAACACGCGAGGAATATTTTTTCAAAAATTTTCGGCAAACTGCCAGCTACCGGTGGAGCAATTTTTTATTTGCATCATGTTTTTGTCTCATTTTTATCCATGACAGCAAGGTTGGTACTTTTTTTAGACTTCCTTGTTTATTTTATGCCTTTTTATTTTTTCCACCAAGGTGGTTCGTTTAATCTGGAGAAAATCAGCCGCTTTGTTTTTAATCCAGTTTGTTTTTTCAAGCGCATTGATAATAAGGGCTTTTTCATATTCGGTTACGGCGGTATTGAAATCAATTCCTTCATTCGGGATGCCAATTTCAGGCAGAGTTCCCGGTTGTTTTATTGTTTTAAGTTTTAGCGGGAGATCCTGTTCCTTTATTTCAGAACTTTCGCATAGTACCACAAGCCTTTCAATCAGGTTCTTAAGCTCCCGTACATTTCCCGGCCAAGAATAATTCGTCAATATTTTCAAAGCTTCGTTTGAAATCGTTAGAAGATCCTTTTTCTTTTCGCGGCAGAACATGTCAATAAAATGAGAAACCAGCAAAGGTAAGTCCGATTTTTTTTCTTTTAGCGGTGGAAGCACCATGGGTATGACGTAAAGGCGATAAAACAAATCTTCCCGGAAATTTCCTTTTTGGACCTCTTCCTCCAAATCCCGATGGGTGGCAGCGATTACCCTTACATTCGCCCTTAGGGTTTTGCTACCGCCTACAGGCTCAAATTCATTTTCTTCCAGGACTCTTAACACTTTTACCTGGAGGTCGGTGCTCATATCACCGATTTCATCTAAAAATATTGTTCCTCCTTCCGCCAATTCAAATTTTCCCGGTTTGTTTGCTATCGCGCCGGTAAATGCGCCTTTAACATGCCCGAAAAGTTCGCTTTCCAAAAGACCTTCACTAATTGCGCCGCAATTGATCTGGATAAAAGGATTCCGGCTTCGTTCGGAGCTTTCATGAATCGCTTTAGCAATCAGCCCTTTGCCTGTTCCGGTTTCTCCGTTAATGATGATGGTGGTGTTGCTGTTTGACACTTTTTTGACAATATTGAAAATTTCCTTCATTGGATCACTCTGGCCAATGATATTATCAAATATATGTTTTTTATCGTTTTTCATCGTTTAAAACGGAATATATTCATTTGAAACAAACATTCGTTTTTCCATCTTAATTCGGTTCGTCCGGGCAAACAGGCGATTTCCCGGACGAACTTTAGGTTTCATGTATCGTTGTGCCCAGTCGAGCATGTAAATTTATGAGAATGATTATAGCCGGCCATCGTCCTAAATAGAACTTGCAGTTTTAGATCAGACCCACTGCTTTAACTGCCCGCTCTATTTGCTCAATGCGTGCGTCAAGGCTGCCGGTAAATCCGATTGCTACCCGCACCAGACCTGGTGAAAGTCCCATTTTTAACTGATCTTCAGGGGGAATCTCCGAAGAAGTGGACGAACCGGAACAGGATATCAGCGTGTCAAAATAACCTAAAGACACGGCAATGTATCCGAATCGTTCCTTATTCTGTAATATGGACATCAATTCTTCAGCCTTTGCCCGGGTCTTGCAATCAATTGTAAGCATCCCTCCATAACCATAACTAGTATTTATCAACGATTTCATAAGCTCATGCTGGGGATGGGAAGACAGTCCCGGATATGTTACCGGAGCACCCATTTCTTCAAGATGGCCGGCGATAGCCATGGCTCGCATGCTATGCTCTTTCATACGAATCGCAAGGTGTGGTATGCGCTGGATAACATCAAAGGCGACCCGTGGATCAATAGTCGGGCCCAACAGCATGACTCGACCCGTGTGAAGGTCCATGAGTTTATAAATAAAATCCTTGTCAGCACATACGGCACCTGCAATGAGGTCGCTGGCACCGTTTATGAATTTAGTCATTGAATATACAACAATATCGGCACCCAGCTGCATGGGAGATATCACCATGGGGGTAAAAGTATTATCAACAACAAGCTTAATGCCGCGCTGGTTTGCCAATTTTGATAATGCAGGGATATCAGCAATATTGAGCGTGGGGTTGCCGACTGCTTCAGTGTAAATAACACGTGTTTTTGCAGTGATGGCTGCTTCAAATGCAGCAGTATCGGTGGGATCAACAAAAGTAGTCGTGATATCAATCTGGGGGAAGAGCTCATCCAGCAAAGCATGTGTTCCACCGTAAATAGTGTTACTGGATACAATATGATCTCCATGGTTACAGAGTTGCAGCAAGGTACTTGATATTGCAGACATACCGCTTGCTGTGCATACGGCTGCTTCACTTCCCTCCATTGCACTGAGATATCGTGACAGTATGTCCACTGTCGGATTGAAATGACGGCTGTACAGAAAACACCCGCCCTTATCAGGGCCCCTGATTCCATCAAAGATTTCCGGCATAATCCCCGGTTCCATAACCGTAAAAGTCGAGGATCTGGATATGGATGGGGCAACCCCACCGTGTTCACCGAACTCTCTGCGTGCTTTCCATAAAGCCTGTTCTGGATTATAATTTTTCATTTTTTGCTCCTATATATTGAATTAACGATAACGCGTTGTATGTAATTGCTGTTTGTTGTGTAAATAAAGTTTTCTATCCAGCCGTTTCGAAGTCTGCGCTTATCTGTAAAGGTCTCATCATGCTTTTCAATTAAATTGCAATACTGAGCTGCGGGTCATTCCGGATCCGACAGAATCGTTAAGGATAATCTTTGCATGCCTTAGATTATCAAGATTTCTGTTTACAGGAAAACCCTGGATGGTGTCTTCCTCTAATGCCCCGCGCAGAAGATCATAAGGGAGCCTTTGTATGCAAACAACAGAGCAGTTACCTCGCGTGTGAATGTTATTTACCATATGGTTTTCAATAAAATCCTTTACAGTCTTTTTCTTGTCGGGTTTGGCATCCCAAAAAACTTGTTCCAGCGTCAGGGGGATCATGGCGAAATTTGCCTGGTGCTCAATAAGAAGGTCGATATCGTACATGGTCAGGTTGTTTCTGGCCAGCAAGGTGGTTATATGTTTGGTTGCTCCCCGGGTGGCATACAGAAAAACCCCCTTTCCGTCCATATCTCCGAAGAAGTCTCCATTTTCCGGAATGGCTTGAATATAATCACCAAAACAGCCATGCGTGCTCGTATGTGTGTCCACAACACCTTTCCCGGGCGCTTTGAAGGAAAAGCCTTTTCCTTGATGAATTGTAATGACGGCATTAAAATCGGAAGACAGGTAAATTGAAACCACTGACTTGTATTTTCCGGATTCCACATAAGCCCTGGCAATTTTATTTACCAGCGCCGGATCTTGCTTAAGAGATTTAATGTCAAAGGCAAAAGATTGAATTTTTTGATCATAAAAATTTAAAGCCTCCTTAAAGCGTTGGAAAATTCCTTTTGCCGTCTCTTCAGGATACATCTGTTCAACCATGCTGTGCTGAACCCTTGCCGCAAGCGCTGGAACCCTGTAATTGATTTGTCCGAGCTGGTTGTCAATAATGATTCCATCGATTTTATTGTGCCCGTTTAGCTCAATGATCGTTGCAGCCATGTCTGCAATAAAAGTTTCCTTTAAGGGCGCGGTGATTTTCTCTTTGCAGGTATAATTACCGTCTGGCTTTAAGGTTGCTTTTGTTTCAAGGGCCGTCGCTAAAGCATCATCCCCAAAAATAATACCTGCGGTGTCGTCTTCTTTAAAAGCATTGGCACGGTGGATGTTTTCAGCCCCAACAATGACGGAAATATCATCTGCCTTAAGAATCCCTGTCAGTGAGAGCATGAACACAAGCTCTGCTGCCACATTAAATCCCGGGCAACCGGCATACAGATCAATCACAATGGTATTTGGACAGTACTGCTTAATAAGCTCAAAGGGGTACCTGACCAAAGGTCCCGGGTCATATTTGTCGTCCCCCACATTGGTGGCACCGATGATGATTTTTATCCGGGAAGGATCGAAATCCGCTGTATCCAAAAGATCTTTAAGGGCAATGACCCCGATCCTTTCATCAGGCCCGGCCGCCATTCTTGTACGGATACCGATTCTTTCTTCGATGGTTTGGTTGTTTACCGGAATACCGCCTTTAAATGACATTCCTTTCTTTGCATAAATTGAATTATCTACAACAGTGCCGCCATTCCATGCACCCTGTGCGGTGATTTCCAGAATAGAATCCGTGGCCAATATGTTTCCTCCCGATATAAAAGATTCAACCGCTCACAGGTATCAGATTTATGGTTCACTGTTTAGGGTGGCGGTTTTGGTTGTATCTACCACTTGCCGGGGTGCATTAATAGTTTCATTTTAATAAGTAGCTTGTATTTTACTTTATCGCAAGACCAATTATACTAAGGGAGTTGATATTTCAGGCCAAACGTCTCCGTTGTTAAACCCCTGAACCCTGAGCGTACATCCGTAAAAGATTACAGGTGCTTAAAGCTGTAATAGAATTTCAGGACTTTATCTACATAATTCTGGGTTTCTTTGAATGGAGGTATCGTTTTGTAAAGGTCAACAACAGAAGGACCTGCATTGTAAGCTGCAAGAGACAGTGACAACTCTCCGTTGAAGCGTTTAAGAAGCTTTTTGAAATATCGTGCGCCTCCCATTATATTTTCCAGCGGGTCAAATGGATCTGCTATTTGAAGAGCTTTGAGATTTTTTGGCATAATCTGCATAAGCCCCAAAGCGCCTTTTTTTGAAACAGCCCGTGGATTAAAGTCTGATTCGGCTTTAATGATTGCTTTAAGCAGCGGAAAAGAAACGCCGTGTTGCTGTGAAGCTTTGGTGATATATCGGTCATATTTTTCAGATGAATATGACGCTGAGGCTTTTTTCAATCTTTCCCGGATATATACCCGATAATCGCCGTCAGAGGATGTGGGAACGTTGGTAAAGTGTGCCACCCCCTCTTTGTCTATGTACATATAGATATCCGCACATAGCGGCAACACAGTCATAAATAAAAAGCAAAATACAAAGAAAATACTGGTACAAATCAGCTTAATGTTTTTTATCCCCACTTGATCATTTCCCGGTTTCCATTCATTGCCATAAAAGAAAAGGCTTCACCCAATGTTGAAATTAGAAATTTGGCCTTCATATGCTTATCACTGATTTACAGGGAAATTTCACCGAGATTAAAAATTACCATTCAGTGTCTTTCGGTGAAATTCCATGGTACGTTTTTTCTGAAAAATTGAAGCTCAGTTTAGCCCAATTACGGCATAAAAGCAAGTAAAAACATACATTTTTTAATGTAATCTTAACAACTTCGGTTTAATTTTTTCTTATTTTAATGGCTGTTACATCAAAAAATTTAAAAAAAAATAAACATCTTATTTTATTTTTGAAATAATTCTGATAGGGTGTGAATTCTTTCACATTTTCGATTAATAAAAGCCCTATGTACAAAAATGAAAATAGAAATCAAATAATTAGCAATAATAAAGTATTAATCGCTTTAAAGAAGGGTTATCGGAGATTTTTAAAAATCAGAGGTCATCCCAATGAAATCGCCTTGGGTTTAGCCTTGGGACTTTTTGTGGGAATGACCCCCTCCATGGGTTTCCATACGGCAATTGCGGTTTTTTTAGCGGCTCTTTTCAAATGGAATAAGATATCGGCCGCCGTAGGCGTGTGGGTAACAAACCCGCTAACCGCACCTATTATTTACGGCGTCAACTACTTTATAGGGGCAAAACTGATTGGATTGCCGAAAGCCTATTTGCTCTCAGAGGCTCATGGCTTTACCAGAATTTATAAGATAATGCTCAAAGCCCCGGAGATTTTTTGGGCATTGATCATCGGTGGTATTGTGCTGGGGCTGCCTTTGGCTGTTGCAGGTTACTATTTTTCCTATTCGGTGGTTCAGAAATATCAAGACGATATTAAACAAAGGCTGGCAAGATCGAAAGAGAAGTTGGCTCAAAAGAAAGAGATGAGAATTAGAAAAAAGATGGAGAAAGATGCAGCGGTCATCGACTTTAAAATGAATGAAAAAAAATAGTTGTAGGCGTTCACGGCTTGAAAGCTGAAATTAAAAAAAATTACCACGGAGTTTCACCGAAAGACACTGAATGGTAATTTTTAATCTCGGTGAAATTTCCCTGTAAATTTGTGGTAAAAAATATGAAGGCCAAATCGCTGTTTTCTAATTTAATGATTCCTTAACTGGTTACCAATATTTTTTTTGCTACTGGAATCTGTTGGCGGGAGCAAGGTTTTCTGAAATTTATGAAAATCACCATCATTTATGACAACACAGCCTGGGATAAAAGCCTTGAGGCGGACTGGGGATTTTCCTGCCTTGTAGAGGCTTGGGGAAAAAGCATACTGTTTGACACGGGGGCAAAAGGAAATATTCTGCTTGGCAATATGGATAAACTGGGCATTGATCCAGGCAAAGTGGACGAAATTTTTATCTCCCACTCACATTGGGACCATGTGGGAGGGCTATCCGACTTTCTAAGAAAAAATCCTGTTAAAGTCTATATTCCAGCTTCTTGTCCCAACCCCGGTTTTACCGACCAATGGATCAGGATAAAAGATTCCTTGCGGATTCACCAAAATATTTTTTCCACAGGTGAGCTTAAAGGTATAGAGCAGTCTCTGGTGGTTAAACAAAATGGCCACACTGTCGTCATTGCCGGGTGTTCTCATCCTGGCGTTGGTGAAATCCTAAGGGCAGCCTCACGACATGGTAAAGTCAACGCGCTTATAGGTGGGCTGCACGGCTTTGACGAGTTTGATTTAATCGACCATATGGAAACGATATGCCCGGTACACTGTACACAGTACATTCAAAAAATCAAGGCGCTATACCCGGAAAAATATATGGAAGGAGGGGCCGGGAAAGTTATTAATTTATAAGTTCTTATCCGTCACTGATCACCCGGAGAACATAAATAATATTTTGTTTTATTAACTGGTTATCTTTGTGAGCTCATTGTCCTCAGTGGTAAGTTCGATTTTTTAAGTTCATCAATATTACAAGTCTTAAACAAAGGAAGAAAATCATGATATACGCCTTTGAACAGGAGCAACTTGATAAGACCGAAGATATCCTGGAGAAAAACCTGATCGAAAACGGTGTTAAAAGCGCTATAGTGCTTGATTTGGCAGGACATATTATTGCCAGCTGTAAAAGCAAGGGGTGCACCCATGATATATATTCACTTGCAGCTCTGGCGGCAGGTAATTTTGGCGCGGTGAGTGCAATGGCACAGATCGTTGGAGAAGAAGAATTTTCATTGCTTTTTCACAAAGGAGAGGATGAAAATTTGCATTTCAGTAAAATAAGTGAAGAGTTACTGCTGATCACCACCTTCGGAAATGATGTATCGTTGGGTTTCCTTCGTATGAAAATCAGTGAATCTCTTAATACAATACGGGATATTTTTAGCGAATCCTAAGCGAGCATATTTATATGAATGACTATAAAGGTGCGAAGCTTGATTAATTACATTGTACCCTGTTTTAAAACAAGAAAAAACAATTTCCCCGGATGCTGCATATGACCGGCAGCAATTTGGGCATACTTCCCATTTCCCCAGAATAAATCCGCCCTCCCCGGACCCCGTATCGCCCCACCGGTGTCCTGACTCGAAACAAACCGGGAAAAATCAGTCCAGGCCTGAATTTTACTATCGGCATTTATCAGCGGTTTTTTTGTTTCCACAAAGGCAAGAGAAGGAAGAGAAAATACCCGCCTGTCCAAGGCAATTGATCTTCCCGGCGTCAATTTGACATTCAGGCAACCCAGAGGGCTATCTTCTTCAATCTTAAAAAATACATAGCTGGGATTGAAATTTAATACATCCTCGATTTCTTCAGGATGATTATTTAAATACTCACGGATTTTTTGCATGGACATTTCCGATTGGGGTATTTTATCCGAATCAATTAATAATTTGCCGATGCTGCGATAGGGGTGACCATTGGTCGCATGATAATGAACATTAATCGTATCGCCGGTATCAAGGTGAATCCTGCCTGATCCCTGGATTTGCAGGAAAAAGAGATCGACCGGGTCTTTTAACCAGGCCAGTGGTAGAGATTTTCCTTCAAGCACATTTATTTGTGATATTTCCCTTCGATCATAATAAGGAACGACCGTTTTATTGGTAAGTCGACCGGCAATGTTTTCACCCTTATACTTTTCCGAAAATGGACTCAGATCAATTTTAATAAGATCGTCGGGAGTGGTGAGCACGGGTATGTTATATTCCGCATTCCGCTTTAAGCGGCCCTGTAAAAAAGGTTCGTAATACCCTGTAAACAGGACTTCTCTCCGACCGTTACGCCCTGCGGACTGATAAACCAGATAGTTGGATTTGATAAAATATTGCAGATCTTTTTGCGATGGTTTTGTTTGTATAAAGCTCAGGAAATATTCAAAGGATCTGATCATATGCGAGGCGGTAAAAAAATCGTCTCCGTATTTAAAAGGTCTGTCTGAAGGGATTTTTTTCAGATATTCAATGCTCTTAAGGATACTATGCTCCAGTCCGTCATACAACATATCATCGCTGAACCCGGGATGGGATGATGGAGAAAGCCGGATTAGCGGGTACGTCTTTTTAATGGCACATCCTGTGAAAAAGAGGGAAAGCAGGGCAAAGATAAAAATGACGGGAATAATATTACGTAAAGATGAGTGATTCATAATCTGAATGTTGGGGCACTAAAGAAGACAGCTTCTACGAGACTTTGGGAAAAGAACTGACTAACACATTTATCGTTCAAACCTCCCGCTTTTTCCACCTGATTTCTTAAGCAGACAAATGTCTGAAATAGTCATTCCCCGGTCATACGATTTGCACATGTCATATACCGTAAGAGCCGCAATTGATACAGCTGTCAAGGCTTCCATTTCAACACCCGTTTGGCTGAAAATTCTAACAGCCGATTCGATCCTGAAAGAACACGCATCGTTATGCGGATAAAAATCAACGGAAATATGGGTGATGTTTAACGGATGACACATGGGAATAAGATCCGAAGTTTTTTTCGCTGCCATTACCCCCGCAATTCTTGCAGCTTCAAGGACATTACCTTTTTTTACTTTCTGATTGAGTATCATTTCAAATGTTTCCTGATTCATGGAAATGACACCCTGAGCCACAGCGATGCGTTCAGAGGGCTTTTTATCGGTGACATCCACCATGCGGACATGTCCTTTATTGTCTATATGGGTAAACGAAGGCTTGGTATCCATACAAATTTCAATCCATCTCCTGTCTTCTCTCTGGTCACCGATAGAACCTGCATGGGTGAGAGGAGAACAGCTTGGAGGCCATAAGTGGTGTTTTCCAAAAATCTCACTATATGGCAGTAAGCATCATGTAGCAGTGGGAAAAACGTCCGCTTTCCGGAATAAAGCAAAGCAGTTTCTGGCCTTTTTTTAACTTGCCGGAATGGAAGAGCTCTTCCATTATGATATAGATGGAGGCACTTCCCGTGTTTCCTTTTTGGGTAAGATTGGTAAACCATCTTTCATACGGGATCTCAAAATTGATATTTTTCATACCGTTGTAAAATTTATCCCGGAAATACCCCGAAGAATAATGAGGAAGGAACCAGTCGATCTGTTCAGGTTTAATTTTACGTTTCTTTACCACGCTTGCCAGAGCTTTATCCATTGCTGTTTTAACTATTTCCTGAGCAAGCAGTTTTGTATCCTGCTTTATTAAAAATTTGTATGGCTCAGCCACAGGATCGATTGATTCCGTTTCTCTCCAGCCGGTCATGGTTCCGTCTTCATTTTTCACACCACCCGCATACATGCAGGTTTCCAGCTGCCCCGCGTACGAAATATTTTCTATCCAGTCTATTTTTAATGAAATACAATCTTGGTTTTTTTCCCCTGAGAGAAATACTGCACCCGCGCCATCTGAAAGCATCCATCTTAAAAATTCCGCATCAAATGCACGTACCGGTTTTTCTTCAAGGTCGTCGCTGGGAGCTATATCGGCAGCAAAAAATTTTGCTCTTGAGTAGGATGAAGCCAGATCTGAACCGACCGCCACTGCATTTTTTGTACTACCTGTCGCTACATTCATAAAGGCATATTTTAGTGCCGTCATGCCACAAATACATATGCCCGAAGTGGTTACTGCGTCACAGGGGGGCAATCCAAGTTCACCTAACACCATAAGCGCATGGCCGGGGAATAAAAGATCGGGAGTCGTCGTTCCGCAGCTCAAACATTCAATATCATCTATGGAAAAATTTTGATAAGGATTGAGTTTGCGAACCGCCTCCGCAGCAAGCTGGGCATTTGTGTGTGTCAGTTTCCCTGTTGTTCGATCAATGGCATAGTGGCGGGTTTCAATCTTATTATTTCTAAGCATGATCCTTTTTGTTCTCGAAGGGATATCGTTTATCCTGCCAAGCACGTCCTCAATCTCATCGTTATTTACGGGGCTATGGGGTAAAAATGCAGTTATATCATTAATATAAACGTTCATTACTCAATCCTTATTATAAAACCAGATGAATTTGGCTGCTTACCAATGCATCACCATTAATCTTGCCTGATAATTTATTACCTTGTCTTTCATTGTCAATGTTTTAATGAGTTTTGAGAAAAATATTCAACCGCCTCTTTTATTTTTTTTCTGTTGACGATACGGGCTACAAAGGAAACAAGGGTTGCCAGAGGAGCAATTAAAAAAATGGCAACTATCAGATAATAAAGAAAAAGGCGAACCCTGAAGCTCCTGTTCGGGTCACCCGGGCCCCCTTTTTGTCGAATAAAATTTGACCAGATGTTAAATATTTTCAAAATTCTTTTTTCAAAGATAATATAAGAAGGAAGCACGCATATGGCTCCATGTTTGTTTAATACCGCCTGGTCTATGTCTATTTTATCTTTTGCTAGTCCTTTTAGCAGGATATGACCGAACCGTTTTGCATCTTTAATGTCCGTATCCGATACACCAGGACGGGGAAGAATTTTTAAGCAGCGATCTTTTTTCCCGGTGAACATCCAATAGGCTATGGTCGCAATGCCGACCAGGTTTTTGGCCTTATCCATTAAAACGATATTTCCGGCAATGTTGCCCCCCATATCATATATCCGGGTTTTCACTTTTTCCTGTGCCAGCAGCCACATATTGCGGCATCCAATCACGGTAACCACGGGTCGGTTCTTTATGACTTTTTGAGCCTCGGGGGATTGCAGAAAAGCGGTTACGGGTATGGAAGGGGACATATACCAGACTGTATATGCCAGAACAATGAGATCAAAATTATCATCTGCATTAAAGTTAAAAGGTTCAAGTTCGCAGGGAATTTCTTGGAATGATTCGGGGAAAACATCACAAAACTGCTGACTGGTCCAGGGAAAGGGAAATTTTTTTTTCGGTTTTAGCTCCTCAAAAACCAATGATACATCCTGACTCTTCTCCAGAGGCGACAGGATAGATTTTACAATTTCAGTTAATTGACCAGTCTGAGAAAAATATACAACTAGAACTTTCTTCATCTGTTACCTTTGTTACCTTTCAATGATTTTTCTGGTGCAGGACAATTTACAATTAAAATATCCATAAAATCGTAGTCAGATACAATCTGACCAAACCGAAATAATAACCACATATAATAATAAAAATCAATAAAAAAGAATGATTCTATCTCTTGATACAGAAATTTGGCAGGAATATTGGTAATCATCGCCTCAGGCTGAAAAGAGGATTTTTAATTGATAGTCTTAAAACCATTTGTATTTTAGGAGCTTAATAATCATTTATCGACCTCGTGATTCAGTACCTGGCGGACTGTCTGTACAAATTCATCAGTGGCATAAGGCTTTTGGATGAAATGAACATCGTTCTTTAATGCACCTTGATGAACAATATGATTATCCGTATACCCGGACATAAAAATCACCCCGGCTTCCGGAAAAATTTTACTAAATTTCTCAGCCAGCTCTTTTCCGTTCATTTCCGGCATAATAAGATCGGTTATAAGCAAATCAGGTTTAATTTGTTCCTTGTCGATTAATTTTAAAGCAGCGCTGCCGTTTTTCGCTGAATAAACCCGGTATTTGAAAGATTTCAAAACTGTAACGGTATAATTTCGCACACCTTCATCGTCTTCAACAATCAAAATAGTTTCGCCAAAACCCGAAATAGCTTCTGTACTGATTTGCTCTTTAGAATTATTTTCGGCTTTTGCTTCAGTTGCCGGCCAGTAAATCTTGAATGTTGTCCCTTTTCCCGGTTCACTGTAAGCGTAAATGCTGCCTTCATTTTGTTTTACGATACCGTAAACCGTAGCCAGGCCCAGGCCGGTTCCTTTTCCGATACCTTTGGTTGTAAAGAAGGGCTCGAATATTTTTTGTTTAGTATCCTCATCCATGCCGATTCCGGTGTCGCTGACGGCAAACATGAGATAATGACCTTCCGTAATGCCCTGATGTTGATCGATATATTCTCCACCAACATACATTTTTTTTGTTTCGATTGTTATTTTCTTTTCAGAGGCTTTATCCGTTTTAGTGTTAATGGCGTCTTTGGCATTTACAACCAGGTTGATTAAAATCTGTTCGATCTGACCGGGATCGGCCATAATTATGGGCGGATCAGGAATCAATTCCATTTGAACGCTGATATCTTCTTCAATCAGGCGCCTCAGCATTTTTGTTAAATCGGCAATTACCCGGTTGATGTCTAATGCTTCAGATTTATATACCTGCTTACGGCTGAAGGCCAGTAACTGCCTGGTCAGGTTTACCGCTTTGTCGCCGGCTGTTTTAATTGAACTGATATCTTTATAAAGAGAATGAGTGTCGTCAATTTTCATTAAGGCTAATTCACTGTGGCCGTTGATTACTGATAAAAGATTGTTAAAATCATGGGCCACACCTCCGGCCAGTGTGCCGACCGCTTCCATCTTCTGCGCCTGGCGCAATTGCCCTTCAAGTATTTTTCTGTCGCTGATATCGATTCCGAGCCCGATAAGATATTCCCTATTTTGAAACACCACTAGTTTTCCGTTTAGAAAAAAAGGTATTTGCCGGCCGACTTTAGTTGTAACCACTTCCTCCCGCGTGGCGTAGCCTTTGCTGAACGCATCTTCCATACCTTCGGCAATGTTTTGTTTACTTATTCCTGAAAAGAAGTCGAGCATTTGCATTGATTGAAATTCCTGCCTGGAATAACCGGTTATTTTCTCAAAATTTTCATTCCAATATAAAAACCTGCCGTCCCGGCCAAAAGCATAAAAAATACCGGGCATGCTGTTTATTAAATATCCTAAAAATTTTTGCTGTTCGGCTAATTCTTTTTTTATTTCTTTACGTTCGCTGATATCCGCAATAATACCTCGAATACCGGCAATTTTGTTGTTTTTAATGATTAACGAGGGGAAGGCAAGAACCGGGAAAGGGCTTCCATCAGATCGCTGTGCTATGATTTCTATTGATTTAACAATTTGCCCTTTTTGTATTTGCACAATCTTCTTTTCTATTTTTGCATGATAATCATGATGAATTAATTGAAAAATGCTGATTTTGTTTTTTAAATCATTTTCAGTATATCCAAATAATGCATAAACATTTTTATTAACAAATGTAATAATACCTTCATTATCTATTTCAAACACAGTCTGGGGCAGGTTTTCGACAAATTCACGAAACTTTTTATCGCTTTCCCTGAGTTCATCTTCCATCTTTCTGCGTCCGGTTATATCCCGCAAAAGGGCTACGATTTGTTTTCCTTTCGACGTTTCTATCAGCGCCGCGTTGACTTCAACCGGAATGATTGTGCCGTTGTTAAGTATATGATCGACTTCATGATTCCTGACAACACCTTTTGAGATTACTTCCTGAATCGCTTTTTGGGTTTTTTCCTGATCAGAGCCGGCAGTCCAATGTGAAATATTTTTGCCTTTTATATCTTCGGCATTTGTAAAACCGGATAGTCGGGTATATTCAGAGTTTGCTTCTATAACATTTCCTTTTATATCGAGAATAGCATAACCGGTTCCTGTTGCTTCGATCAGCGCTTCTAATTTTTTTTCCCCGGAATCAATCTGTTCCGCGGTCCCTTTTATCGCTGTAATATCTTTATCTACTCCGGAGTATCCAAGCAATTTACCATTATCATCCAGCATGGGCAGTCCGTTAGTTAATATATGAACTTTTTTGCCTTTTTTCGTCAGATTCATGTTTTCAAGATCAACAATCGGTTTTTTCTTCCGCATTAAACTAACAAAAATCGCCCTTACCCTTTCAGCTTCATCATCCGGCATTAAATCGAAAGGTGTTTTTCCGACAATTTCTTCATCTGAATAACCCAGTATATTCGCCTTTGAACCTGCTGCGTGGGTATAAACGCAGTCGCGGTCAAACTCCCAAAGCCAGTCGCCTGAGCAAAGAGCAATATTACGAAAAAACTGCTCGGATTTACGCAGTTTCGATAATTCTTCTAATAGTTGTTTTTCGGTTTTATATTTATCTTCGGTCATTTTAAGCTCCAACGTTGATAAAAAGACTTCATTAAACATGTCAATACAAGCAGGAGTCTCTATTAATTATTAAATCCGAAAGACTGCCAGGGCACTATATCAATCAGCTCCGGTAGTTGTTTTGCTGTCAATCCTAATATCATCAAAGTCAGTTTAATATCAATTGTTTTCATTCGTTCCAATTCAAATTCCACCCGGAAACGAGTCATTAAAAGATCTGCCAGGCAGATTAGATGTGTTAATTCCGGATAATTTGATGCCTTATGCGGAGTGTGGTGGTAAGCGACTACTTCTTTTAAGCTTGCCGGAAGCTCCCAGCGTTCGGCAAGCATTCGACCGGTTTCAGCATGAGAGATTCCGAAAAGTTCCCTTTCCGTTTCGATGAGCGATTTGTCATCTTCAAACATTCGCCGGTAAAAATAAGAGTTTTCTTCAGCCACCAGCTGATCTAAAACAGTTTTGCCTATATCATGAAGCAGGCCTGCGGTGTAAGCCACGTCAGGTCGAACCGCTTTGCAGTATTCAGCTATTTTCTGGGCGGTAATTGCCGTGCCGACAGCATGGTGAAACAGTCCGCCTCTGCTCAGCGAATAACCGCCCTGCGATTGTTCATAGAACAATTCAGTGTAAACAGACAAGATCAACTGTAGAATTTTCTTTTCACCCAAAAGAGCAATACTACGGTCAATCGATTCAACCCGCATACTTAAGCCTAAATAAGAAGAATTGCAAAACTGGAGCACTTTAGCGCTTATAACCTGGTCTTGTCTTACTTCTTCGGCAACTTCCTTTATCTTATTATCACCGCTGTGGAGCATGCGCATAATTTTCAATGCGGTCTGGGGTATGGGCCGCACGTGTGTTATAGCGGCTTCGAGTCCTTTTTTATCTAATTTTTTGTATTCACCGGCTTCCCTGTTTTCCGGCAATCTCAAGGGCTCAACGGAAATCTTCAAACTTTGCATATCTAATTTCAAACAACAGCTAAAATATCCCCCGGTTTCAGAGTTTACATGCTCTATATTCGAGAAGCCGAGATATTCCATAACTATTTCCGTAATTTCACCGCCGATATTCAGTTGCAAGTCCTGCATCGTGACGCTTCCTACAAGTGCGCCACCGGCTGCCATAATCTGCAGATTATCTTTTTTAGCACCCGAATCAAATATTTTTTTGAAAAAGAGAGGCAGCCCTGTAGAAGCATATCTGAATAAATTATCGGGAGCCGACCCTGCCGGCCTGGGCAGGAGGATATGATATAAACCGCCAATGCGGGCTTTCTCATCAATGACTGCCAGGCCGACGCAGGAGCCCAGATAGGCGGAAAAAACCACATCATTAGAACGGCCAACCCAGTATTCACCGCTGCCGATTAATTTTTCTATCATAAACCGTAGTGCTTCAGAAAATTCGGGGTACGATACTTGTATTTGAGAGATGTTTACAAAATGTAAATGAGCTTATTTTTCATCCAGCACATTTTTAATAATACTGATAAAGCTCTTAAAGCTGAAAGGCTTAACTGCTTTTCCTTTAAAACCGTATTTTGAGTAATCGGTTAAAACGGGGTCGTTTGAATATCCGCTAGAAACAACGGCTTTCACATTTACATCGATCTTTAAAAGCGCAGATAGAATCTCTTTTCCTCCCATACTTCCGGGTATGGTAAGATCCAGCACTACGACATCGAATGGTTTACCTTTTTCATAATTTTGCTTAAATAACCCGATTGCTTCTTTGCCTTCTTCAGCAAAGCATACTTCCATGCCGCATCTTTTTAAAAATTCCCCGGTAATATTACGAACTGCTTCTTCATCATCCACAACCAGAGCGCAGCCTGACAGTTGGACATCAAAATTCCTGGTGGTGTTTGTAACTACTGACTCAACGGTGGCGGGCAAGTAAACAGTGAAAACAGAGCCTTCGTCAACGCGCGAATCAACCGTTATGCAACCTCCGTGTTTTTCTATAATCGAATAAACGGCAGAAAGACCCAGTCCGCGTCCAAGCGTGTTGGTTGTAAAGAAGGGGTCAAATATTTTTTTTATGTTTTCCGGAGGGATCCCGATACCTTCATCGCGGATGATGATCTTAATATAGTTTCCGGAAGACAGTTGTGCGGTTTTAATCTCTTTAGCTTCTTTCCCGTAAAGATTCTCAGAAGCAATCCATACTTGACCGCCGTCGGGCATAGAGTATATAGCGTTCAATGTCAGGTTGGTAAAGACCTGTCCAAACTGGTCTATATCGATCTCCGCTTTCCAGAGATCGGGTTGCAAATTAAAACGACCGCGAATGGGAGAGCCCTGCAAGGCAAAATCAACGCTTTTATGAATAAATTTATTCATATCCGTCTCTTCTTTAAAGGGCGAACCGCCTTTGGAAAAAGTAAGCAGCTGGTTGCTTAACTTTTGAGCGCGAAACGTTGCCTTCTCTGCCTCTTTAAGCATTTCCTCTGTTTCATGCGAGGATTTCGAAGTCATTTTAACGAGAGAAATGTTACCCAGGATTGCCGTGAGAATGTTATTAAAATTGTGAGCAATCCCTCCTGCCAAAACACCCAGCGATTCCAATTTTTGCGCTTTAATTAGTTCTTCCTGCATTTTCTTTTTTTCGCTTATGTCACGAAATATAAACACAAACCCCTTGAGTGTATCGTTTTCTCCGCCGATGGGCGATATCGTAAAATCGATGGGAAGGGTATGCCCGTTTTGTGCAGAAAGTTGTACGTTTTGAAGAAATTGAGGATTTTCCTTTTGATATTTATAAATATCACGAAGATCGCCAAATTTTTTTTTAGTCTTCGCGCAGGAAAACCGGATTATTTCACTAATGTGCTTGTTAAGAACATCTCCCTGATTCACATTTATGAGTTTTTCCGCTACAGGGTTTAAATATTCTATTATTTCGTCCGGCCCGGTTGCGACAAGGCCCTCACCTATGCTGCTTAGGATAATAGAAAGCCATTTTTTATTATTTTTCAGTTCAAGTTCCAGCTTGTGCCGCTGGAGCGACATTTCAATCGTGATCTGCAGCTCTCTTTCTTTGAATGGTTTTAAAATATATCCGTAAGGTGTTTTTTCTGCGGCACGTTGTAATGTTTTAGTATCCGAATGCGCCGTAAGGAAGATAATGGGAATATCATATTTTTCATTAATCAATCCGGCAGTTTCAATACCGTCTTTATTTCCTTTAATAATGATATCCATAAGTATCAGATCAGGATGAATTTCTTTGGTTTTTTGAATTGCCAGGTCGCCGGAATTGACCGCCACCGGTACCGAATAGCCCATTTTCAACAGCCTGTCTCTGATCTCCAGTGCGACAATGCTTTCATCTTCAACGATTAAAATTTTAGTTTTAGCATCCATATTTGCTCCATTTTTTCTTAAGAAAATAAAATTTCAAATTTGGTTCCGTTTTCTTTTTTCAAGTTTATTTCCCCATCCAATTGGTCGACAAGCGAATTTACCAACTGCAGACCTAAGGATGTGGTCTCGCGGAAGTCGATATTTTCCGGGAAACCTTTGCCATTATCACTAACAATCAGCTGTATCTGTTTTGCATTCGTCTGCTTTAAGGATACATGAATTTGCATAAATCCGGTTTCTGAGGAATTGTCTTCGGGCGATACAGCGTCGTTGGGGAAAGCGTATTTCATGATGTTTGAAACCAGTTCGTTTATAATCAGTCCACAAGGGATGGCCTTATCTATGCTTAAGGGAACCGAATCAATATCTAATTGTAAATTAGCGGTACGACCTTCCTGCTTATAGGAGCTTACTATTTCGGTGGTTAAAGTATAAATATATTCTTTTATCGAAATATTTGCAAGATCATCGGAACGGTACAGGTTTTCATGGATCAGAGCCATGGAAGTAATCCGGTTGCGGCTGTCTGTGAACAGTGAGGCTGTTTTTTCATCTTCAATATTCCTTGATTGTAAATAAAGCAGGCTGGAGATGATTTGCAGGTTGTTTTTTACGCGGTGATGGATTTCCTTTAGCAGAACTTCTTTTTCCCGCAGGGAAGTTGACAAGGCTTCCTCCGATTTTTTTTGGTCTGAAATATCCTGCACTGTTCCGACCATTCGTATTTTGTTATTTGATTCTTTCGGCTCGCTTTTGCCGATCCAGTGCACCCAGCGTATTTCTCCGTCGTCGCGTATAATCTGAAATTGAACGTCAGGCTGTTTTTTTCCTTCTAAGAACATGTCAACCTCGGCAGTAACTAAAGAAACATAATCAGGGTGTACATGTTTAATAAATTCTTCCATAGGTACTAATTCGCTCTTCGAGGTTATTCCATAAATTTTTGCAACCTCTTTGCTTAAAATGGCGGTGCGAGTATTTAAATCGAGTTCCCAATTTCCGATGTGAGAAATAGCCTGGGCTTCATGAAGATCGGCTAAAAGCTTTTTTTGTAATATATGGAGTTTGTCCCGCTCCTCCAGCACGTGTCGCAACGAACGTATTTTGTTTTTCAGCATGTCAACTACATCGCCGCTGAAATTAGCCATTAAAAAAAATGCAGTAATATTAAAGATGACCAACACGGTTTGCTCAAAAATATCGAGTTCCCACTGAAAAGTGCGGATCACCGGTATCCAGTTAAAATATTGGCCGAACACAATAAAACTATAGCCTGCTGAACTGACGAAAGCCAGCCAGTAAGCCATTCCTTTATAAAAAATGAAACCGATTAAAGCGATGCCAAAGGCAAAAATCACAATAGAAACCGGAAAATCTATTCCGCCGAAAAGATAGGTAAAAGCAGTGATCAGCAACATATCCAGGGTGGCCTGAACGGTACCGAACAATTCAATATTCTTAAAACGTTTGATTAGAAAAGAATAGGGGGTGTTTATAAAGGCTTCGATGAATTCGACAATCAGCGTCCAGATAAGCAATCGTTTCTGAAAAAAAAAGATTATTTTTTCTTCAGGTTCATAAAAATAGAAATACAAGTATAAACCCGCGGTTAAAAGGAAAAGACCTGCTGCCACCAGGTTGCGAATTTTATTCATCCACTTCAGGCGCTGGATGAGCTCTTCCCGATCATCGTATATGGGGCTTATATATTGTGCTTCAATTTCAGTTCCCCGTTTATTTTTCTGCACTTTTAAATCCTATCCCCGTATTCGATTTTGACATAATTGGCGTTGTCCAAAGGTGGAAAGACAGGTCCTGCATTTATAATAAGAATTATTGTTTTAGCTTTTTACGAAACCATCAGAGCTATAATCCGGCCTTTTAGAAATATATGCATGTTTTATGCCAGGAAGTTTGTTATAAATAAATAGCTATAATTTCATTTGGTTATATAACAGTGCCCAACGGTTTTTTATTTATTCTGTCAAAAATATGGCATAACCCCTAATCCGGACAAGCCGGAAAAGTTGAGCGTTTCACTTGAAGAGTGCTAAGATTTAGGCTTAAAGCCCCGCACAGCGGGACACTCCTTAAGGTCTTTTCTGCCATTGATGGCAGGATCTGATTTCTCCGATTATTTTTTTTGCCGCTAAAATCATAAAATATACACTTAAGGTACCAATACATGGAGATTTTAATAAGGGAAAACTGATAATCTCTAAATGCAGATGAAATTCCATCTTAAAATTAAAAACCACAAAAAAATATATGAAAAACTTTTCATACTTATCTGGTATTCGTTTCACAATAATTAAAACAGACATTGCTTGCTGATTGTTAACTGTCTGATATTACGTCAATCGTACGAATAGGTTTTTTTGGCCCGATTATTGCTACAATTTTGACTTATATACAGTAATCGATACCAGATAGCCTTGGGAGGTAAACATGGGGAAAAACCTTATGGAAAATACAGGTATTCAATTATTGTTAGACAAGTATAAGAGAAAATTCCGAATCTCAGAAAATCTAAAGTATTACTCTAAAAAAGATTATCCGATTGCTGAAAAAAAATTTATAAAATATGCATTACAAAAAGGTAAAGTATAAACGGAGGGTAATTTAAATGTTGATAAAGACGGACACGTCTGAACTCGAAATATCAAAAGAAACCAATGTCTATTTAGGATCTCTGGAAGTCGGCCAGATTTTTAAAAACTGGACTGAGCTTGATGAAAACGCAAAGGCCCAGTTAGAAAAAATACAGGGGCAGGCTGAGAACCTGATCAGACGATCAGAGGAAATTTTAACCACATAAATTTTAACATCCAAACAATTTACTTTCGGTATGTGTTATAAATGTAGCTAACACATACTGATACTGATGCAGGATTGGAAGACTCCACGCTCAACCTGGGTGATGGCTCGACCGAACACTGCACCGCCTTGAAAATAATTCAAGGTCAAATGGGCAGGACTGGAAATGGTTCTGCCCTTTTTTTTCCCCAGGTGGGTCACCACTTTAATTACAGACTTGCATTGATAGGCGCAATATTATATATAATAATATATTTTCTTTTAAAGATTTAAATTTCCTGCAGATTACTTCTCATTTAATGAAACCTTTGCAAAGCACCGCTTTACAGAGATCCCTAAGCTTTTCAAGCGTAATGGCCATGGAGGTAATCGATGATCAAAATACTGCTGAAGCATAAAAATAAATTACTAAACACTTTTTCATTCGAAAAGGATGAAATTACCATTGGCCGGCTTAAAAACAGAGATATCCACCTTAATAATCCTGCCGTTTCCAAACAACATGCACGAATTATTGAGAAAGAGGGCAGCTATTTAATTGAAGACCTGAAAAGCACCAACGGTATATATCTCAACACAGTCAGGGTTATCAGCAGGTATCTAAAGGATGGTGATGTAATAACTATTGGGAAATATACCCTGGTGGTCAGCATTAAAACAGAAAATGACAATAATTCCACCCACAATTCAAAGGGACGGATTATGATGCTTAATGTTGAAAGGCTGAGGTAGTTGAGGCAATCAATTTTCAGGCTTTTAAGGACCAACGAGCACGGAATTATGGCCGTGCTGGCTGTTTTTGTGGGTCTGGCCGGCGGTTTTGGTGCGGTCGGATTCCGATATCTAATAAATTTTTTTCAGTTACTTGCCTATGGATCTGATGGCAATCTGCTCGATCTGGTAAGCTCAATTCCCTGGTATATAAGGGTCATCATTCCAGCCATCGGCGGACTGGTAGTCGGCCCAATGGTTTATTTTCTTGCCAGAGAAGCCAAAGGGCACGGCGTCCCTGAAGTGATGGAATCCGTGGCCCTGAAAAGCGGGCTTATCAGAAAGCGGTTGGTTGTTATAAAGTCTTTGGCATCAGCCATCTGCATAGGCACCGGGGGGTCCGTTGGAAGGGAAGGCCCGATAGTCCAGATAGGATCCGCCATCGGGTCAACCATAGGACAGCTTCTTAAAATTTCTGCGGACAGAATGCGTACCCTGGTCGGGTGTGGGGCCGCCGCCGGCATCGCCGCCACTTTCAATGCCCCCATCGCAGGCTCCATGTTTGCCCTTGAAATCATTCTCGGTGATTTCGGTCTGGCCACATTCAGCCCCATTGTTATTTCCTCCGTGATTGCCACGGCTGTATCCCGCCATTTTTTAGGCGATGCCCCCGCATTTATTGTCCCCGCATACGAGCTGGTCAGTGCATGGGAGTTCCCCTTATACGTTACACTGGGGCTTTTTTGCGCGTTGGTGGCCGTTACTTTTACCAAAACGCTTTATCGGATGGAAGATATTTTCGATGGGTTGAAATTTCCCGAATACTTAAAGGCGATTTTGGGAGGTGTAATCCTGGGAGTGATCAGCCTTCTTTTTCCTCAGATTCTGGGTGTCGGGTATGGTGCCATTGATCTGTCTCTGAGTCAGGCATATGCTTGGTGGTTGATGCTTGTTCTGGTGCTGTGTAAAATCCTGGCCACATCGATTACCATTGGCTCAGGAGGGTCGGGTGGTATATTCGCACCTTCACTTTTTATCGGCGCCATGGCCGGAGGTTTCTTTGGTACAGTCGTTCACGATCTCTTTCCTTCAGTCACAGCTTCCGCTGGTGCATACAGTATCGTCGGTATGGGAGCAGTTGTCAGCGCAACCACTCATGGACCATTAACAGCATTATTGATGCTTTTTGAAATGACTGGTGATTATAAAATTATTCTTCCCTTGATGATTACCTGTATTATAAGCAACATAGTCGGCAGGCAGCTTTTGAAAGAATCGATTTATACGTTAAAATTAATGCGGAGGGGCATCAACCTGGAAGAAGGAAAAGAGGTCAATGTATTAAAATCGATCAAAGTAAGCGAAGTGATGAATACAGATGTGGAAACCATTACCGAGGCGTTAGGCCTGGAGCGACTGGCTGAGATAATCTCCAAAAGCAAATATAACAGCTTTCCGGTTGTCAAAGACGGAAACAAACTGTCAGGCATTATCTCCTTTTACGATTATAACGAAGCAATATTTGATGAGAACCTGAAAGGGTTGGTGGTTGCCAAAGATATTGCCACTTTGGATGTGGTGACCATATCCATGGATGACAATCTTTATAATGCCTTGGAAAAAATTACCTTTAAAGATTTTTCCATCCTCCCGGTTGTATCTCCTAACAACCCGGATAAACTGATGGGTGTCCTCACCCGCAGGGATATCATGGGGGCGTACAACAAGGCGGTGATTAAGAAATCGCTATACAGTGAGTAAGCATACTTTTTTACCACGGAGTTACACGAAAATTTCACAGGTACTAAAAAACTAAAATTCCGTGAGTCTCCGTGCAACTCCGTGGTTAATATTTTCAAAAGGTTAATCGGTTAATACGTCATTTACTTCTTCTTTTTCTTCCTCTCCAATCATTTTGGTTGCTTCTTCCATGGGGATTTCCTGGACTTTTTTAAGCTTGCGTTCAATGGCACGGGTTCTTACTTCTGCTTTATCTATGGTGTTGCTGGCTTCCTTTAGTTTCTTTTTCGTTTTTGCCAGAACATCACCGAATTTGCCGAATTCGGTTTTTACCACACCCAGCAATTCCCATACTTCGCTTGAACGTTTTTCTATGGCCAGTGTCCTGAATCCCATATGCAGGCTGTTGAGCAAAGCGGCCAGTGTGGTCGGTCCGGTAATAACAATACGGTATTCACGCTGGAGCATATCGCACAAACCCGGGCGACGCAGTACCTCTGCATACAATCCCTCAACGGGCAGAAACATAATACCGAAATCAGTGGTGTTGGGGGGATCAATATACTTTTCCCTGATTTGTTTGGCTTCGGCCTTTATGCGTATTTCCAGGCTTTTTACCGCTTTTTCGGCCAGCTCCCTGTCCGCATTCTCCTGTGCATCAATCAGGCGCTGGTAATCTTCCTGGGGAAATTTGGAATCTATCGGCATCCAGACAACTTTTTCCTTGTCTGTACCCTGTCCGGGAAGTTTTATGGCAAACTCAACCCTTTCATTACTGTTGGTTTTGGTAGCCACATTCACATCATACTGATCCGAAGTTAAAATCTGTTCGAGAATATTGCCCAGTTGGATTTCACCCCACGTGCCTCTGGTTTTTACATTGGTTAGAACTTTTTTTAAATCACCCACCCCGGTGGCCAGGGTACGCATTTCTCCCAGCCCTTTATACACCTGTTCAAGACGTTCACTCACCTGTTTGAAAGATTCACCCAAACGCTTTTCCAGGGTAGATTGCAGTTTTTCATCGACAGTGGCTCGCATTTGTTCCAGTTTTTTACTGTTATCCTCCTGCAGCGCACGAAGTTGATTCTCCATGCCCAAACGCATGGTCTCTAATTTATCTTCATTTAATTTGGTCATATCTCCCAGCTGTTTGGAAAAAGAATCAAGCTGACCCTTTTGCATACCGGCGTTTTCCGTCATTCGTTTGAGCAGTGAATCGCTGAAATCCTTTAAGGATTTACTCAGTTCCTCGCGCGCAATTTTTGCACCGCCAGCGGTTTCTTCCCTGTTTCTGGATATTTCGTCTTTGATGACCCGTTCGGTTTGCTGATGCCTGTTTTCAAGGGATGATAAACTTTCTTTCAGTTTAGCGGCCGTTTCATCTGATTTTTGTCTAATCAGCATAACGAGAAGGATGATTAGAAAAATAAAGGGCAAACCAATAAAAAGTAATACGTTTTCATCCATTACATAATCCTTTTTGGTAAAAATCTATCATGGATTTTCACGGAAGCTTTACTGAATGGTTTGATCTAACAAACATTAAAGACCATTGTTTTAATATCATAGATATGTCGTGCTCCTCCGCGGTGAAAAACTATACGGAAACGTACCTTTTGAGTCAAGGATTAATGCCTCATGTTATCCGCTGTCCTTTGTCCAAATAATTGCTATGATCAGAGAACTTGTCCTTGATCATGATGGTAAAATCATGTATCTTGCAGCCTGCATCCTAGATCATCATAAGGAGATAACCATGTCAAAGGTTGGGTATTGGGCAGACAATTATATTAGTAATAAACGTTCAGCTCAAGAGGCGATTCGCTTAATCAAGCCAGGCCGGAGGGTCTTTATCGGTTCCTCCTGCGGAGAACCGCAATATCTTGTCAGGACACTTTCTGAAGCTTCAAGCCGCTTGACGGACATCGAAATCGTTCGCCTGCTGGCCCTGGAAAGTACACCGTTGACGCTAATTGCGAATAAAACCATGGACCATGCGTTAAATATCAGGTCTTTTTATCTGGGCTCCGCCAAGCCGCAAGGCCTGGCAAGGAACATGCGTTTTATCACTCCAATGAACCTTTCTGCCATTCCCCGTCTTTTCAGGAGCAGAAGGCTTCCTATAAATGTCGCCATGATTCAGGTATCACCGCCGGATGATTTCGGATGGATGAGCCTCGGTATTTCCGTAGACATTACTCTGGCCGCGGCTTTATCTGCGGACCTTGTTATTGCCCAGGTGAATAACAGGATGCCGAGAGTTCTTGGTCAAAGTTTTATCCATGTGAATGATGTGGATGTTTTTGTGGAACATGATGAAGAGCTGCTCACCATCGGTGAATCGCCGGAACTCGAATCTGCAAATACAATCGGTAAAATTATCGCCAGGCTGATTGAAGATGGCTCTACCATTCAGATCGGGCTTGGCACAACCTCTCAGGCGGTCTTCACCGGCATGTCGGACAAGAATGACCTAGGCATACATACACAGTACCTTACCGATGACATCATGCATCTTATATCAAGAGGTGTGGTCACAAACCGTAAAAAAGGATTTAACGAAGGAAAGCTGGTGGCAAGCAGCGCCATCGGTTCGCAGGCGCTCTATGAATTTATGCATGACAATCCGGCCCTTGACTTTCACCCTTCGGACTATGTGAATGATCCGGGTATTATTTCCCGCCACAACAGGATGGTTTCAATGAATGTGGCACTGGCCATGGACTTGACCGGACAGGTTGCTGCCGATGCGCTTCCGCACAACCATTATACAGGCGTAACCGGTACGCTCGATTTTATCAGGGGCTCGGCTCAGGCGGAAGGCGGCAAATCCATACTGATGTTTACCTCTACATCAAGAGACGGCAAAAAAAGCCGTATTGTTCCGATGCTTGATACCGCTGTGGTTGTTCCCAGGGGTGATGCCCATTATGTGGTTACCGAGTTCGGCGCAGTCAATCTTTTCGGAAAAAGCCTCCAGGAAAGGGCAAGAGCCATGATAAGTATTGCACATCCTGACTTTCGCAATGAGCTTTTTTATGAAGCAAAAAAAATAGGGCTGATTAGCGAGGCGCGAACGCTAAAGGAATCGATTAAACACGGGGTTTATCCGTTTCAGCTGGAAGAAGCCAGAGAGATCGACGGAGAATTGGTGACCATTCGCCCGGCCAAACCGGTGGATGAAAGAAGGATACAGGAACACTTTTACAGCCTTGACAAAACGGACATTGTTTCCCGATTTTTCCATGAAAAAACCAGTTTTGTCCGTGACGAGGCGGAAGGTGTTTCCCAGATAGACTATCTAAAAGATCTGACCATTATTGCGGTTGTGGGGGAGTTTGGCTTTGGAAGAGTGGTTGGTGTGGGAGAATATCTGCTGGACCCGGGGAAAAATATTGCTGAAGTCGCTTTTTCCATCAGCAAAGAGTTTCAGGGCAAAGGACTCGGCAAGATTTTACTGAAAAAACTTTGCATGGCAGCACGGGAAAACGGAATTGCGGGCCTGGTGGCCTACACCTCACCCGGGAACAAAAGTATGATAAAGCTGTTTAATACCTTGCCTTTTAAAACAAAGACCTTCTTTGACGGTGACATGCTTTCGCTGACTTGCCGTTTTGATGAAGTGGCGTCTTGATGGCTTAGCAAAAAGTCTCATCTATTGCCAATTGGTATCGTTTGGCAACGGTTACATTTCTTCCCAATATCATGACAGGTTACAACCGGTTCGCTTTAAGAATTCAGGCCCTGCGGCAAATAAGGGCTGCGAAACTCGAGGTAATTTTTTACCAGGCTACCGGTTGAATCTAATTTAGTTTTAAAACGATATTTAATTGTGATAGTCTATTGACAAACCAAAGCGGCCAATATATGTAAATTGATTGATAAAATACAGGTCAGACCGGTTTGCAATTTCAACCCTGTGCTTGTTAACTTATCGTTTTTATAGAAAGTATCAATTCATCATTTCTATATCCCTGTTCATTTATAAAAATAATTCTACCGATGTAGATTTTAATAAAAAATTAGCTTAATGAAAGGGGGGTGAACATAATTTAAAATCCGGGCATCATGTTTTTGCCCATTTGGTGTTAACAAATCAAAATTGTGGCTAGAAAAGCTTTAATTTATAATTTTCCATCTAAAGGAGGTTACATTGGGCTTTGAATTTTACAAAGAATCTTATACCGGCAGTATAAAGGAAATTGCCATAGGAGACGGTGCCAAAGCGGTTACTGTAGGCGGTGAGACATGCTATCCTTTCTATCAGTTTGAAGGTGAAATGCCCAACAAGCCCAGGATTGCAATGGAAATTTGGGACATGGAGCCCGAAGAATGGGCGGAATCTGCTCTCAGCCATTTCAAGGATGTCCTTTCAGATCCGGCGGCATGGGCCAAAAAATGTGTGGATGAGTTTGGCGCTGAAATGATTGTGTTGCAGCTTAAAAGCATTGACCCCAACGGTGCGGACGCAAGCCCTGAAGATGCGGCGGCAACGGTGAAAAAAGTCAGCGAAGCCATCGACGTTCCGTTGATTGTATGGGGCTGTGCCAGCCCACAGAAGGATGAGGATGTTTTGAAAAAAGTGGCTGAAGAATGCCAGAATGCAAATTTGACGATCGGACCGGTGGAGGATAAAAACCACAAGGGGATCGGGGCTGCGGCAATGGGGTATGGGCATACCATTATTTCGTCTTCGCCCATTGATGTGAACATTGCCAAACAGGTGAACATTCTTCTGGAAAACCTGGGGATGTCTATGGACAAAATAATTGTTGATCCGACCACCGGTGGTTTGGGTTACGGCATGGAGTATTCATATTCGGTCATGGAGCGGCTGAGAATGGCAGCCCTGTCTCAGGGCGATGATAAACTCCAGTTTCCCATTATAAACAACCTGGGTAACGAAGTCTGGAAATGCAAGGAGGCCAAACAGCCGGTCGATGAAATGCCGATACTGGGTGATCCCGAAAAACGGGGAATCCTTATGGAGGCAGTGGGTGCGGTAAGCTACCTGATGGGAGGTTCGGATATTCTTATTATGAGGCATCCTGAATCTGTTCGTATGGTCAGGGCTTTCATCGATCTGGTTTCAGACGGCGGGGCGGCAGGTGATGTGGCTTCCATCAAAAAGGATCTGGATGACGTTAACATCGACCTAGTATCCCTTGCACCGGAGCCTGACCTGACAATAGAAGAAGAGGTCAAGAAGGCGCCAGCGCCGAAGAAAGAAGCTCCTCCGGCTAAAAAGGCCGCACCGGCAAAAGCGGCTGCACCGGCAAAAGAAGCTGCACCGGCAAAAGAGGCCGCACCGGCAAAACCTGCGGAACCGGCAAAAGAAGCGGTAGCCGAAAAAGCCGAGGACGATGCCAAGGCCAAAGCTGAAGCTGAAGCCAAAGCCAAGGCGGATGCTGAAGCAAAGGCAAAAGCAGAGGTAGAAGCCAAAGCCAAAGCCGAAGAGGAAGCCAAGGCCAAGGCCGAGGCAGAAGCCAAAGCCAAGGCGGATGCCGAAGCCAAAGTTAAGGCTGAAGAGGTTGCCAAGCGTGAGGCCGAAGAAGATGCCCTCAGACAGCAGAGAGCAAAAGAGCGCGAAGAAAGAATGGCAAGGGATACCAAGCCCAAAGATAAAAAGGTGACAGTGACGGCGGCCAAGACCCAGAGATCCGCTTTATCTAAATTTAAGAATATTAGAAGATAATGTGTCATCATTGAAATCGAAGGTTTAAAATATGCGGTTTGAAATTTATGGAGCATATTTAGTACCCATTAAGATAATAATTAATCACTTAATAACATGAGGAGGAACCTCAAATGGCAGAAGTAAAAAAAGCAACGGTAGCCAAACCGGCAAAGGCTCCCAAAATGGCTGATCCGGTAAAGGCTTCCATTGATTTAGCTACTCAGGAGATGATAGCTAGAGCTCAGGAACTGGGTATTGAAACGATTTTTGACCGAGCGGAAAAAATGAAGCCCTGTAATATTGGTGTCCAGGGGACATGCTGTAAAAACTGTTCCATGGGACCCTGTCGTCTGCCTTTACCCAAAGCCGGGATAGAAGGCAAAGATGAAAGAAAAGGAATGTGCGGTGCCACGGCAAATACCATTGCGGCACGTAACTTTATTCGGATGATTGCAGGCGGTGCTTCAGCGCACTCCGACCATGGACGCTGTGTGGCGGAAGTGTTTATGTCTGTTGCCCGGAAACAGACAGATGCCTATAAAATAAAAGATGTTGATAAACTTCTGGCGGTTGCAGAAGCACTTGGTGTGGCCACCACAGTTGAGGTGGACGGAGAAGAGCTTGACAGAGATATGGATGAAATTGTCCTGGAAACAGCTGAGGTTGCACTGGCTGAATGGGGCAAGCCGGAAGGCGAACTTCTTTACGCCAAACGGGCGCCGGCGCCACTTTATGAAAAATGGAAGAAAGCCGGTGTTATTCCGAGAAATATCGATAGAGAAATCGTTGAAATCATGCATCGCACCCATATAGGTGTGGACCAAGATTTCAGAAATTTGATCAAACAGGGCTCCCGGGCAGCTATTGCAGATGGCTGGGGTGGAAGTATGCTGGCCACCGATTTGCAGGATATACTTTTCGGTACCCCCTATCCTATTCAGTCTGAGGCAAATCTTGGGGTCATGAAGGAGGATCATGTCAATCTTATTGTACATGGACATGAGCCGGTCCTTTCGGAAATGATCATCGCAGTTGCCCAGAAGAAGGAGATGATCGATTATGCCAAGAAAAAAGGCGCAAAGGGTATTCAGCTAAGTGGTATCTGCTGTACAGCCAATGAAATGCTCCAACGTCACGGCGTTCCCCCGGCAGGCACATTTCTGCAGCAGGAACTTGCCATCATCACCGGTGCATGTGACGCCATGGTTGTAGATATTCAATGTATTATGCAAAGCATTGCAAATGTTGCAGATTGTTTCCATACCAAGCTCATCACCACGCATCCCATTGCCAAGATGGAGCAGGACAATGTCATCCATATCGAGTTTGATGAACATCATGCTTTGGAAGATGCTGAAAAAATTGTTAAAATGGCGATCGATAACTTCAAAAACAGAAAAGCGGAAGTAATGATTCCCAAACATAAAGCTCCCCAGGTCGCCGGTTTTGGTGTTGAGTCAGTCGAATACCACCTTGGCGGATCTTTCCGCGGAACCTATTACACGCTGAATGACAATATTATCAACGGTCGGATCCGGGGTATTGCGGGTGTGGTTGGCTGCAACAATGTTCGCACCAGGCATAATGAAGGCCATATCCAGGTTGTAAAGGAACTGATTAAAAATGACGTGATTGTCCTGACTACAGGATGCAACGGCATTGCCTGTGCCATGGAAGGTCTGCTGACTCCTGAAAGTGCGGCAGTTCATTGCGGTTCCGGTCTTGCCGAGGTATGCGAAACTGTCGGTATTCCTCCGGTTCTTCATTTAGGCTCCTGCGTGGACAACAGCCGGATTCTTCTGGCTGCAACCGAAGTGGTTAAAGCAGGTGGACTGGGAAATGACATTTCCGATGTGCCGGTTGCAGGAAGTGCACCTGAATGGATGAGTGAAAAGGCGATCAGCATCGGACATTATTTTGTTGTTTCAGGTGTTTACACGGTATTCGGCGTCACCCTGCCCACCTCAGGTGCCCCAGTTTTTCATAACCATATCTGTAATGAACTTGAAAATATTTACGGCGGTATGTGGGATATCGAGGTTGATCCGATCAAGCATGCGCAAAAAATGATCGCCCATATAGACAAAAAACGTAAGGCCCTGGGAATAGACAAAGCCAGAGAAAGGGTCATGATGGATTTTGCCGCACGCCAGGCTCTTTAGGTATAACCAGGATTATGTATTGTAAAAGATTATCAAATATAAAATCCTCAACGAAGGAGGAACGAAATGTCAAGATTAATAGCATTTGCCGCCATTCAGGGTGGCTATAAAGTTGTGGCACAGGCCGAAGGGGCATTACAGAAAGCTCTGGAAACCTATAATGCGGATACCAAAATAGCGTTTCCCAATACCGGCTATTTTTTACCGATTATATATTCACTTTTCGGGATCAAGGTTGAAACCATTGAAGATATGCAGGAACCCATGGAAATTGCGCGGGGTCTTCTTCCCGCTCATATCAAAGGTAAAAACTGGCTTCCTTTCCTCGGGCCTCTTCTGGACGCAGGAATGGCAGGTGTCATATCTTATGAAATTATAGAGGCGCTCAGGTATCTGAACGAACCTGATTTCTATCTCCATGCAGAAGATCCGGATATCGATGCAGGAAAAATCTGGCTGGGTGCTGCTGATGACACCATATTCCGCAAAAGAGGGGTCGAGTTTGTTGACGGCTCTGCCCCCGGTTTTGCGGCAATAGTGGGCTCTGCACCTGATGTTGAAACAGCCAAGATGATCGTTGAAGATTATCAGAAAAGGGGTCTTTACATTTTCTGTGCAGCCAACCACAACGGAACGACCATTATTGAACAGCTGATTGAAGCCGGTATTCAAATAGGCTGGAATACCCGGATTGTACCTTTTGGTCCGGATATCTCGTGCGCGGTTTTTGCTTTGGGATTTGCCAACAGGGTGGCAATGGCTTTTGGTGGCGTTGAGCCCGGTGATTATAGAAAGATTCTGATGTACAACAAGGAAAGGGTGTTTGCATTTGTTAACGCTTTAGGCGATGTGGGAACCGAATGGGGTGTTGCTGCTGCAGGTTGCGTAAACTGGGGTTTCCCCACATTGGCCGATACGGACATTACCGAGATTCTTCCCACCGGTATCTGTACATACGAGCATGTGGTCGCTCCTGTTGCCTATGATGAAATCTGCGCCAAATCGGTTGAAGTTCGTGGCCTTAAGACCCTGGTTTCCGACATTGAGATCCCCTGTTCATTTGGCCCGGCCTATGAGGGCGAGCGTGTCAGGGGGGCCGATCTGTTCTGCCAGATGGGTGGCGGCAAGAGTCAGTGTACCGAACTTTGCAAGATGGCTGACATGAACGATATTGATGACGCCAAAGTGGAAATAGTCGGAAAGGACATCGGTGACCTCAAGGAAGGCGACACACTGCCCCTGGGTATTTATGTCCAGGTTGCCGGCCGTGAATTCCAGACTGATTTCGAACCGATTATCGAACGTCAGATTCACCATCTGATCAACTACATCCAGGGTGTGATGCATATCGGCCAGAGAGACATCTCATGGATCAGGGTGGGCAAGGCGGCTGTGGAAAAAGGGTTTACTTTAAAAGATATCGGTGTTGTATTGCATGCCAAGTTCCACCAGGATTTCGGAAATATTCTGGACAAGGTGCAGGTGACCCTGTATACCAAGAAAAAAGACGTGGATGACCTTACCAAGCGTGCACGGGCTGAGTATAAGATGAGGGATGAGCGTGTGGAGACCATGACCGACGAAGGTGTTGAAATATTCTATTCCTGTACCCTGTGCCAGTCATTTGCTCCCAACCATGTTTGCTCGGTCAGCCCGGAGAGAACCGGACTTTGCGGTGCATACAACTGGATGGACTGCAAGGCATCGTACGAAATTAACCCCACCGGGCCGAACCAGCCCATAGAAAAAGGCGAATGCCTTGATCCTGTGTTGGGACAGTGGAAGGGGGTCAATGAGTTCGTACAGAAAGCATCCAGAGGGGCCGTCGATCATTATAATTTCTATTCCATGGTTGTCGATCCTATGACCACCTGCGGCTGCTGCGAGTGTATTGCGGCCATGCTGCCGTCTTGCAACGGGGTGATGACAGTGAGCAGGGATTATACAGGTGAGACCCCATGTGGGATGAAGTTTACCACCCTTGCCGGCGTGATGGGCGGAGGGGCGCAATCCCCTGGATTTGTCGGTCATTCAAAGTACAATATTACCCAGCGTAAGTTTATCTTGGGTGATGGCGGATTGGCCCGAATGGTCTGGATGCCCAAGATATTAAAGGAAGAAATCAAGGAACGGATTGATAAACGCGGTGAAGAGATCGGTGTTCCTGATCTTTATGACAAGATTGCCGACGAAACGGTGGGGATCACCGAAGAAGAGATCCTTCCGTGGCTCGAAAAAAAGGGACACCCCGCCCTGAAAATGGATCCGCTGATTGGATAGCAAATTGGGAAAGTTGCGTGTTGGGTGTGATGTATTTATAAAAACATGCCACACGCAACTTAAAACCCGCAATACAAGATAAGGAGACTAAAATGGCATTAACCGGTATTCAGATTTTCAAACTCCTGCCGAAAACCAACTGTAAGGAATGCGGCGTTCCCACATGCCTTGCTTTTGCCATGAACCTGGCATCCGGAAAGGCTGAGCTCGACGCCTGCCCCTATGTATCAGACGAGGCAAAGGAACAACTTGCAGAGGCTTCCGCGCCACCCATCCGCCCTGTTAATGTGGGCAAAGGGGTTCGCAAGTTTACCACAGGCGGAGAAACAGTGCAGTATAGGCATGAAAAGACTTTTTACAATCAAACAGCTCTGGCAGCTACGGTAAATTCAGATATTTCAGACAGCGATCTTGAAGCAAAACTAAAGGCATGGAATGCCTTCCAGTTTGAACGGGTTGGACTGAACTTAAGACCCGAACTGGTGGCTTTAAAGGATGTCAATGGAGATAAGGACGCCTTTGCCCAAAAGGCCAAAACAATTGCTGAAACATCGGAGTTCAACCTGGTACTCATGTCGGAAAATGCGGATGTCATGAAGGCCGGCATTGAAGCCAGCGGTTTTAAGCGGCCTTTAATATATGCGGCCACAGAGTCCAATGCCGATGATTTCGGCGCCCTGGCGAAAGATAACGATCTGCCTCTTGCGGTAAAGGCCGACTCGGTTGAGGGCCTGGTTTCCTTAACTGAAAAGCTAACCCAAATGGGGCTAAAAGATCTGGTGATCGATCCCGGATCAAGGGAGATCAAACAGTCCTTGGAGGATCAGCTGATGATCCGGCGCGCGTCACTTAAGAACCTAAACCGGGCAGTTGGGTTCCCCACCATCACCTTTCCGTGTGAAATGGCTTCCAACCTGGAAATGGAAACCTTGATTGCAGCAATGCATATTGCAAAATATGGTGGGATTTCGGTTCTTTCCGATTTTACCGGGGAAAGTATTTTTCCGCTTCTACTTGAGCGGCTGAACATCTTCACCGATCCTCAGCGACCCATGATGGTGACGGAAGGGATCTATGAAATCGGCAATCCGGATGAGAATTCCCCGGTGATGGTGACCACTAACTTTGCCTTGACCTACTTTATCGTATCCGGTGAAATTGAAGGCAGCAGGGTTCCCTCCTGGCTGCTCATCAAAGATTCCGAAGGTCTGTCGGTGATGACGGCATGGGCCGCCGGAAAATTTGCAGGGGACGATGTGGGCATGTTCGTGAAGAAAAGCGGTATAATGGATAAAATCAAGCATACGGAACTGATTATCCCGGGTTATGCTGCCGCCATTGCCGGTGATGTGGAGGAAGAATTGCCCGGCTGGAAGATTACGGTAGGCCCGAGAGAAGCCGCGCATATTCCCGGATTCTTAAAGGCAATGTAAAATTAATCATCAATCAGAAAGGGAGGTTGTATGTTACTCATTGGTGAAAGTTTAAACGTGATATCAAAAAAAATCGGCAGGGCTTTTAAGGAGCGTGACCCCAAACCGATCCAGGAAGAAGCCCTTTTTCAAAAAGAAAAAGGTATGGATTTTATCGACATCAACCTCGGTCCTGCCAAAAAAGATGGCCATGAATTGATGCCTTGGGTGGTGCAAACCGTTCAGGAAGTTGTGGATGATATCCCCCTGGCGCTCGATACATCGAACATCGATGCCATTGAAGCTGCACTGAAAGTGTGCAAGGAAGTACCGGGAAAACCGCATATAGTCAACTCTATTATGTGCAGACCTGAGCGGTATGAAAAGATGGTTCCCATAGCGGCAGAGCACAATGCGGATTTTATTGCCCTGATGTGGGGTCCTGAGGGGTTGCCTCGAGATGAAAATGAACGGGCGGCTCTTGCTGTTGAGCTTTTGTATTTTGCCAATGAAGCCGGGATTCCCAACGAAAAAATCTGGGTGGATGGAATTGTTACTCCGGTAAATATTCAACAGCCACAAAGCATCAGCCTGATGGAATTCCAAGGCATGTTGCAGGATATTGCCCCGGGCGCAAAGAGCACCTGCGGGTTGTCGAATATTTCCAACGGTCCTCCGGATAACCTGCGGCCCATACTCAACCAGACATTTATGGTGATGCTGCAAAAATACGGGATGTACTCGGTCATTGCCGATCCCCTGGATGATCAACTGATAGATATTGCCAAGGGAAACCGCCAGGATATCGTGGATTTGATTTACGGTATTATGGATGGCAATGAGCCCGATATGGCCGGTCTGTCAAAGGAAATGCTGGATTATGCAAAGACTGTCAATGTAATTCTTGGAAAGTCTTTGTATTCCGATTCGTGGCTTGAAATTTAATTGTACGGTTAGATTATTTTTCTGAAGCCTGTTTTGTAAAAACCGGCAGTGTTCTTATTAACAGATACTCCATCGGCCTTGTTGCTGAGCTGTTTATTACTAAAAAGCCTCAACTAATAAGTTGAGGCTTTTTTATCGTTTATGGGTATTATTATAGAACAGAATATGTTCATTGGAAACAAACATTCGTTTTTCCATCTTAGTTCGGTTCGTCCGGGCAAACAGGCGATTCCCCGGACGAACCTTAGCTTTCATGCATCGTTGCGCCCAGTCGGGCATGAAAATTTATGACAATTGCTATAAAAAAAACCGCAGGAATTCTCCTTTCGAGATTATTTTACCAAACCGATTTAATAAGAAACGTCAATTTATGCTGACTAAAAAAGAAAAAAAAATAATGGGACTGACCATCGGATCACACAGTCTGGTTCATTTATTTGAAGGCGTATTGCCGCCGCTGATTCCGCTGATGATCACCCAGTTTAATACAGACTACTTTCATCTCGGCCTGGTGGTAACGGTATTTTCCTATGCTTTCGGACTGGGATCTCTTCCTGCAGGCATTATCGCCGATCGACTGGGGCCGCGTCGGTTGATCTCGCTGTATCTTTTTAGCGCAGGTATATTTGCTATCCTGGTCTGGCCCATCCAAAATCTATGGACTTACAGCATTATTATGGGATTCATCGGCCTGAGTTGCAGCACCTATCATCCTGCCTCAAACACGCTGATTTCTCTCACTATGACCAATAAAGGGCATGCCTTTGGTGTTCACGGCATTGCCGGCAGCCTGGGTGTTGCCTGTGTGCCGCTTTTATCTGCCTGGATCGGTTCAGTTTTCGGGTGGAGAAGCCCCCATGTTCTTTATGGAATAATGGGAATTTTCTTGGGTGTTTATTCACTGAGTGTGGCCGAGCATCATGCCAAACCAGTCGGAAAGTCGGATAAAAAGGCTCAGATGGTAAAACTCGATAGAAAGGCTGTTGTTACCATTTGCATCTTTTTCCTGTCGGCAACCGCACTGGGTATGACCTATAAGGGGATCATGACCTTTTTGCCCACCTACATGGGAACACGGGTAAAATTGTCTTTCATGGACCTTAACAGCGTCACCCTCGGTGGCACCATAGCGACTCTGGCGCTGATATCCGGTGCAATCGGTCAGTATCTTGCCGGTCGTCTGGTCGATAAATATAGTGCGGAAAAACTTTATCTTGGAGCGGTCGTTATCGGTATGATCTGTGTATTTATTATGGCGTTTAGTGCCAATGCATTGCTGGTGGTTACCGCGGTTATTTATGCGTTTTTCTATTTTTCCACACAGCCGATTCAGAACTTACTGGTTTCCCGTTACCTGCCTCCACACAGGCAGGGATTGGGATACGGCACCCTTTTTTTCTTAACCTTTGGGGTGGGGTCGACTGCTGCTGCCGTATCTGGATATATTGCCGATCGGTTGGGCCTTGAGGAGGTATTCATTTTTATGGGAGTTTGTTTTATGATGTCGGCATCCATGGTTATGCTTCTGGTGTTGAGGGCGGGTAAAAATAGATTTACAGCATGAGCAGGGAAGAATGGTATTGAATCAAAATCCATTTCGAGTTCGGCGAAAAAAATAAACCCATGAGATCAGCATGGTAATAATAAAAAAAGAGATCAGCAAACATACTTCCATTAGAACAGTTGTGATATTGCCCCCCCGGACGAAAATTTCCAGAAACGCATCAAGCCCCCACGCCAGAGGAGAAACAACGCTGATTTGCTGCATAATTTTTGGCATGGCATATACCGGAACCATGATTCCTCCCAAAGCTGCGGCAATCACAATAGATATCGGGCCGAACATGGATGCCTGTTCATAGGTTCTGGCAACCGTTCCGAGTAAAATTCCATAACCCGTTGCAGCCAGTATGGCACTTAGAGCAATGACAATGACGGCAACGGGATCAGAACCCATTTCCAGCATGGGAGATCCCAACAGGGGTAAGAGAAATTTTCCAATGAGAAGAATAAGTCCGAATTGGATCAGGCAGAGCAAGACATAAGCAATAACCTTACCTGTAATCAGGGATAGATACGAAACCGGCATGGACAGAAGTCGTGATAATGTCTCATCGTGTCTTTCTTTGATTAGCCCTCCTGCCATTGGAACGACGATGAAAAATATGCCGAACAATGCCCATGCAGGCACGTTTTGCTGCACAGAATTAGGTTTTTTTACAAAAGCATCTCGGGAAGCCTGATTTTCCGTTACTCCAAGCAAAGGGCCGTTGTTAAAGTCGAGCTTAATTTCCGGTATATCTTTAATCAGATTGTCGGGTGCAAAAGAGCCGATTTCCTTTTGAATAGCCGTATTAATATGTTCGGGTAAAAGCTCGGACAGGGCTTTCATCTTTTCATTTATTTCTATGGTGAGGATTATCAGCTTGAGAGAATTTAAAATAGCTGATCGAAACCCCCCCAGTATGGTGGGATCGAAATAAACGGCGATATCGTGGTTTTGTATTTTTTCTCCGGTCGAAGTGTTATCCAAGGAAAGCGATTTTTTTACAACCTGCCGGGCCTTTTTCTTAACCGATTGGGTCATTCCTTCGGGGATGATAATGCAAAGCTGAAAATCACCGTCTACCACTGCCTTTATCGCTTTTTTTTCATCAACCTTTTTTCCATCTATCTTTTTTATGATTTCAACCATTCCGGATTCAAGCAGCCTTTGTTCAACGGTTTGCCCCAGGAGTTGCTGTTCTTTATCTACTATCAGGATCCGGGTGCTTTTTTCCCCCATGGTTTTCATGATATTTTCCTGGATGTGGGTTATGACCAGCACCAGAAGTGCGGGCATCAGAAAAAGCACCAGCATTCCGGCCCTGTCTCTTGATACCAGCAAAAGCTCCTTTATAACTGTTGCGCCAATTTTATACATGACATTTAGTCTCTCAAGCGTTTTCCGGTAAGAGCTAAAAAAAGATCTTTCAAACCGGCATGTCCCGGGGCCCTGTTGATTAATTGTTTGGGAGGCCCTTCGGCAATAATACGCCCCTCGTCAATAATGGCAACACAGGCACAAAGCTGCTCGGCTTCGTCCATATAGTGGGTGGTGTAAATCATGGTTGTCCCGGTTTCTTTAAGCAGGGAGAGTTTTTCCAGGATCATATTCCTAGACTGTGCGTCGATTCCCACCGTGGGTTCGTCCAGGAAAAGGATGCGAGGCCGGTGAAGAATACCTGCAGCCAGATTGGCACGACGCTTCATCCCACCGGAAAAGGTAAATATAAGCTGGTCAGCCTTTTTTTCCAGTCCAACCATTTCAAGGCATTCGGCAATTCGGTCTTTGAGTTCCTTCCCTTTTAGCCCGCAGATTCTGCCAAAATAAATCATGTTTTCTTTCACCGTTAAGTTGGCATAGAGGGCGATGTCCTGGGGTACGAGGCCGATTAATTTCTTAATTTGATTTGGCTGCTTGACGGCATCAACACCGCAAATATTGACACTTCCGCTGGTTGGCTGCAAAAGAGTACTCAAAATGGATATTGCGGTGGTTTTTCCTGCACCGTTGGGTCCTAACAGCCCAAAAATTTCTCCCCTGTTGACTGAAATGTCTAAACCAGAAAGAGCCGGATTGGATGAGCCTTTGTAAATTTTAACCAGATTTTTCACCACAAGGATTTTTTCTTTAATGGTCTGGTTGTAATTTTCTGTTTTTTTCGTTATCGGCATTTTTTAGTGATTCAGGCTGACCCATCCATAGCTGCCGCCGGCTCCAAGTTTTAAACAGCAGATACGTCTTGAGCCAAGATCTTCTTTGTGTCGGATGACGTTCCACCGACCCGAATGATAAAGGGGGATATCTCCGGATTTAAAAAGCGTGGCGGATTTGTTGCTTAAGGCTGCAATGGCGATATCGAAACCGGTACTTACCGGGAGACCTCCATACAGGTGGGAATAGGAGGCCACCAAAGCCTTTTCAGGAATATGTTTGGCATACTGATCATCGTATCCGCTGTACCCGTCCGCACCTAAAAAGAAGGCGTCGTTTTCAGGCAAGTCTATCTCTTTGCAGCGAAAATCTCCCATGTGGACATCTTCAATATAGCCGTAAGACGATGCTGTTTCATGTTCATTGGCTAAAACAAAGAAATTTGCTCCCTCACCAATAATTGCATGTTCCTTGTTCATTTGGCCGGTAAAATCTGCCTCACCATTGCCGGTATTATAAAGGCTATGCCAGAAGTAACCCAGTATTTTACTGTATTCGTCCACGCTGCCAATCAGAACCGAATCCACTCGCTTCTCTTTAAGCCACTGGCAGGCGCTCAAAAAGGCGGATACAATGGACATATCATAATGGCTGACGGATAAATTGGGCCCCATTTCCTTGAGCAAAATCGAAATGTAGGTGGCGGCGGCATTATGCACCGAGTTTGAAAACTGAATTGGAGAGCAAAAGGGGGCTGCTTCGGTTATAACAGAATGCTGCAGATCAAACGTGTTGCAGGTCGAACCGTAACCTGTCGCAATGATAATTCCCATTTTTTCCCGATTGGCATGCAGCATATCGGCATCTTCAAGGGCCAGAAAACATCCCAACAGCGCCATGCGGATGTAATGATCGATCCGACGCAGCTCTCTTTTATTAACATAAGAATTCAGTCTGTTTGTGTTGGCAAGAAAAGCAGGGACTTGAATATCACCACCCGTGGTTTTAATGACCATGGGGGTTGGGGTACTTTTTCCCGTAGTCAGCGCCTGATTAAGATCACCGATGCCGCAACCGAATCCCCCCAACACACCCATGCCTTTGATTGAAATTTTCAAGGCTGACGCTCTCCTGCTGACAGAATTAAAACCGAATTGATACCACCAAAGGCAAGAGTTTCTGAAAGAGCCCTATTGCCGCTGATCGATAAGTTTTGTTGAACCGGATAAGCCGGTGGCATTTCAGGATCAGGGGTAGCAAAACCGACACTTGCCGGCACCCTGCCGTTTTCAAGGCAGGCAATGGTAAATGCGGCTTCAATCGCCCCTGCAGCGCCAAGAGCATGTCCGGTGTATCCCTTGGTTGAAAAAAAAGGAACCTTGGGAAACATTTCATAAAAAACATGACTTTCCACCAGGTCATTGTCAAGAGTTCCGGTTCCATGGGCATTGATAAAAGCAATATCTGAAGCAGTTGTGCCACTGGTTTCCAGGGCTTCCTTAATGGCCAGCTTCAGACCTTTGCCGTCCGGTCTGGTTTTGGTATGGTGAAACGCATCCGTGGCTGATCCGTAACCCAGAATATGACCCCTTGGATCTTTTTTTAATTCTTCTAGTATATCTTCCGATACCAGGATAAAAATGGCGGCACCTTCCCCCAGGTTCAGACCTTTTCGATTGATGTCAAAGGGTTTGCACGGAGAATCGTCATTGATCAGCAGTGACTTAAAACCGGTATAGGTGATCTGGTACATTTCGTCGGTTCCACCGGCAATGACCATATCACATATTCCCGACCGGATCCATGAAGCAGCCAGTCCCAGGGCATCACTTCCGGCCGAACAGGCATTGACCACGGTTTGCAAAGGGCCGGTTAAACCGAATTCAGAAGCAATGGTACTGGTCGGATTGCTCATCAAAAACCGGGTTACAGGAGTAATAACCGATGAACTCTTTTTCTTTTTGCTATTGTTGGAGAAGGTCTCGTCGTACATGGAGCTGCCGACGTTTGTGCCGATACAGGCACCCACCCGCTTCGTTTGTAGTGTTTGGCTATCGAATCCGGCATCATTGATGGCTTCAAGCGTTGCCGTTAATGCCAGCTTGCAGGTGCGAAGAATATTTTTTTCTTTAAATAAGTGGGAAGGGAAAAAATCTTGTAGAACTTCAAAGACCGGGAGAGAAATGGTGGTAGGGAAATTGACCGGAGGGGCAGGATTGCGCTTTCCCCTATACAAATAGTCCATGCATTCCTTTAGCTCCAGTCCTGCAGAGCAGATACAACCGATTCCGGCGATGGCAACGGGTGTGACAGGTATCATATCTAAAGGCGGGCCTCAATAAACGCAGCCAGGGTGTTAATGGACTGAAGAGCGGGACGCCCTTCCTTCATATTCTTAATTCCCACGCCAAAATGGTGCTCGACCTGAAATACGATTTCGACGGCATCAATAGAATCGAGGCCGAGTTTTTCGCCGAACAGCGGTTCATTGTCCTCGATTTCTTCCGGTCTAACGTCTTCTATGTTCAATGTTTCAACAATTAATTTTTTTAGTTTTTCTTTAATGGTCATATCTAATATGGTTAATTCCGATGGTGATAAACTGAGCGGTCTCTTAAAGATTAATGTTTTAACCTCAAAAGCGTCAGTCCGCTCCAAAAGTCATGAAGTGACGCTCTTCGAAATTAGTACATGCTAATGAACAACTTCCATCAATTCCTCATAGATCTCGGTTTCCCTGTGGGCGCAGTCTCTCAAAATGTCGGCCATTGCTTCAAATGAATCCGACTGCGTGGCCCGGTTTTTACAGTTGCGAGATCCGATGACGGCAAATTCACGCCACCGGTCACCTGCTGATGTCATTTTCCCGGACAGATCCAGCAAGCGATTTTCCTTTAAAATACCGGCGGCTTCTTGCAGGAACGCCGCATACATAAAACGGAATCCACCTCCGCCTGTGCCCAGTTCTTCCTGCATGCGGATAAGCTGGACCAGATGAAGAATTGCCTTGCGTTTCCCAAATTTTTTGGGCCATTTTTCGATCCGGTTGGCCAGAAAACGGATACCCTTGACGCCGATGATAGGTCCCGGGGTTTTCAGCATTCTTCGGCAGGCCCCTTTTATACCCTTAATAATTGCAGGAGTAAAATCTATTTTTTCAGGCACGCTAGTAAGATAATACATGGTCCCTTTGGGTGCAAGGGCACCCTTGGCAAAACGCGCTTTTAACAGGTCTTTTCGGTGACAGGTGACGGGATCCTGGAAAACAGGATCGCTGATTAAATAGTGATCCCCTTCTTTCCCGTAGACAACAAGGTTGTGCATGTTAAAATGAAACCTGAAGGCGGAAGGGAAATAGGGCAGCCAGTATCCACCTGTTCGGCATGCCACCGGAATGCCTTTTCCCAGACAGCGGTCTAAAGCATCCATGGCTTTTTGGGGGCTGCGAAATTGTTGCCAGTAAACATCGACCCCAAGCTTTTTGGTCAGCCGTTTAAAGATACCCCCCACTTCACATCGGAAGGTGGTTATGGGAAGCTTGTTTACTTTTAGGAAAGGTAAATATCCGAAAAAGATACCTCCGCCTATTCCGAAGGCCATGGCTTCGCTGATATCAACTCCATAATGAAAAAGCAGGTTTGAAGAAACGCCGCTTTCGCAGTGAGCCGAATGCCTGTGTTTAAAATCAATCTTCATTAAGTTATCAATCCTTGGCCGGTTCATTTTTTTCAGGAAACTGTTGAAGTTGTCTAGGGGTAATTCCGAATACATCTGAATATCGCTCAAGAACAGTGGGACTTAAACGTTTGAATACAGAGGGTTTAAGGTGTCTTTTTACCCGCCATCGGCTAAAACCAGAGTATTGAGCCAGCAGCCTTGTATTCATCTGATTCTTGGCCATGTGAAAGGCCAAGGGACTTCGTTTGCCGGCATGTATTTCCTTTAGCGCTTTTTCTATTTCCAGCTTAATGACTTCCCATGCCTGGCTATTGGCGATATTTTTGGCATCCCAGCCTGCGCTTGCGGTTAACACATAATGTCCGTCATCATCAAGTGCATAACAGACCTCGTAAATATCATCGGGCATCATGCCGCGTTCCTGGGGAACTTCTTCAATTTTCATGTATTGCTCCGAACTATATTTTTCCTGCAATATAAACTTTATAAAATATACCTTTATTTTGAAAAAGGCAATACTTTGTTAATTTTATCACAGGGTAACCGCATTTGGAAATCATCCTGCCAGGACCTTGAATAAGTAATCGTTATCCCATCCGGCCCTGAGCCGTCTGGATTTAATGCTTTTTTTAAGTGAGGTTTCCCTTTTTATCATG
>JAXHVO010000066.1 GCA_034189135.1 Thermodesulfobacteriota bacterium
GATCCACAAAATCCCTAAAAACCGGCTTTCCACAAAAGTCAGATTTCTGTTATGGATACGTGTGACCGGATCGATTCCAAAATGTTCAAGTTTCATGACTGAACTCCTTTTTGCCCTGCGTCTTGTCGGGGCGTAGCTGTGAAGCAAAGCCTGAAGCCTTCAGCCGTAGCACGGGTTACAGACTCATCACCACTTCCGCAGTCACTTTTTCCTCGCCCATATCCACCGCCATGTTCATGGCTTTTGCGGTCAGGTTGTTCACCGTCAGGGGATAACCGCGACTGACTATTCTTCCGCTGCCGGTTTTATCCTGCAGCCTGTGGGCCATTGCTTCAAAAGCGTCGTCTGAAAAAATATCTTCTGTTTTTTTGTTGATCCTTTTGAATTTATGCACGATGTACCTGTCCAGGTCTCCGTCAAGACCGGTGATCTCCGCACAGGTAACTCTGCGCGTGACCTCGCGCATCTCAGGATGTCGGGTTTCATCCAGAAGGAATTTGAGCTCCGGCTGTCCTATGAGGATGATACCGATCAAGCGGCTGTAGCCGTCCTCCAGCTCATAAATCTGTTTTAAGGCTTTCATGGCTTTGACGTTCATTAAATGAGCCTCCTCGATGATCAGCACCTGTTTCATGCCCGAAGTAGCCCGGTTGCGCAGCAGTTGCAGCGCCTGGCGGGTTTTGGCCTCCAGGCTGCGCTTGGTTTTCTCCTCGGAAATATCCATGACAATGGCATCGATCAGCGACCCCGGCGTAATCCTGGATTTATCCACGATGATGGGAAAAACCACCTTGATGTCCTCGCTCATCAATTCCTGGACCACCGCCTTTCGTATCACCGATTTACCGGAACCGACTTCGCCGTAAACTGCAGTGAACCCGGCGTACCGTGCCGTGTCCAGCATCATCTCCTTGATGAAGTGATGATCTTCCGAAAGGAAAATGTCCCTTACGTCAGATATGTCGTTTAGAAACGGACTTCTAAACAGTTTGAAATGCTTCAATGCTCTTTGCTCTATCATTTCCGCCTCCTTATGTTTTTCTGTTTTTAGTGGGTCACCGGGAACAATCGCCGGTACGCTCCAGCTTCGCTGCATGGCATCCGACATGCTCTTTCGCCGCCAGTCCGGGTATGCGTAGTTGTTGGTCTTTTCCACTTCGTCCCAAATTGCGTTCATATCCAGCCCCCGATGTTGCAGCCAGGCGCTGAGCGCCGGATCGGCGGACACCGCTGATTCCACCGATGCCTTGAAACGCTCGACTTTTTTGGGAAACCGGCCTGTGAAAGACAGCCAGAGAACAGTGCTCCCAAAGTCCGTCCGGTCGGCGAAAGCCTGCTGGCTGACGCCGCATTCATACAGCAGCTGTTTTAAGCGAAGCATTGTCTCCTCCAAGATCAGCCGGAGTCAGTGACCCGTGATCCATTGCCATGTGATACAGCCGGTCCGATTCGGCCAGGCTCATTGATGTGCCGTACGCTTGGCGAATTGCCGTATTGAGTTCAGGGGTGATCAGCCCCAGGGCGGTACTCAATTTTTTCAATACCGTCATGATCGGGATCTGTTTTTGTCCGACATTTTCCGCCGTTTTGGCCGTGTTTAAAGGGGTGCCGAGTCTTGGCATGTAGGTGCGATTGACTTTGTCCGCCTGGTTGCCGAACACGGTGATCCCGCCGAACGGCACTGCGTCTTTGGGTCTGTCTTCACCAAACGCCAAATTTTCTCCCCGCTTTTTGGCCTTCTGGGTCAGCGTGTCCGGCATCCGTTTATACTCGCGCCCGATGACCGCCGCATCCTCCCGGAAACCGCCGTCCACCCTGCCGATGGGTTTGACCAGGTATTCTTGATCTTTGAAAATCACTCCGATTTCCGGCCAGAGGAAGGGGCGCAAAACGACTTTGACTTTTGATCGGTTGGGTAAAAGGCCCTCGATGTGTTTGAGGTTGTATTCTTCGGACCGGAATGAAATCGAGTACCGTCCGGTCACCGTACGATCCGTTTCCGGCTCGGCAAACAGATCGTGCAGAATGTCTTTATCCGGGAGTTCCCTCAGTTCTTCTTTCTTGATTTTGAGCCAGCATTCGGAGCGGGTCATGCCGTGGCGGGTATGCTTTTTTGTACCATTGAAATGAACGCACCAGTCCAGCGCCCAGTCATTAAGTTCTTGCACCGTTTGAGCCGGTTGAAACCGCAGGCGGGACTCGAACTTGGATTCAACGATATTCTGGGCGACTTCCGCCGATCCCTGACGGCCCGGATTGTGCGGCAGCGATTTGGGGATCTCGATCTCCAGGCGTTCTAAAAATGCCAGGATCGCTTTGGAAATGTTTGCCGCTCCTGCGTCCATGAGCATAAAAAACGGCACACCGCGGAAGGGGAATTTTTCACGCTTCCCCCCGCTCCAGGCGGCCAATAAAAAGTCGTACAGGTTTGCCTGGGTTTCTCCGCCGGTATAATAATATTTGACACAAATAATATGGCTGAAGTGATCTGTAAGAATATAGCGGATCAGCTTCTTTTTAACTGTGGCGAAATTCTGCCATTTATTTTTGTAAAATTTATCCTCCCGCATCATATGCAGGCCCTTGCGACCCTTGAGATAATACTGGATACAGACCGAGGCATCGAAAATATGCACATGGTTGGGATGCAATGATCGCATCTGGATGTGAGGCTCAGGTGTGTTCAGGGCGGCGGCGTTCATCTGCCGGTCGCGCAGCAGTCTGGTAAGCCAGGCCACGCTGCAGGTTCCCGGATCGATAATACCGTTGTCCTCGGCAATGGAAAGCGCGGTCTCCACGTCCATGATGGTGCCCTTCAGCTCGCGGGAGGACGTATGCACCAGGCCGCTGATAAAATGAAGCTGTTCGTCATTTAACCTGCACGACCCGTTGTCTTTGCGCTTTTTCCGGCCTGAATTAAAGCCGTTTTGGGCTGCGATCCGATATAGGCTTTGAGTCGATCTGCCCGTCATTTTGCGGTAATTTTCGATTACCTTGTCCTTGTCTCCGTTTTTGGCCTCTTTGAGTTCCCGTGCCAGCTCCTGCCTCCACATGGTTTCTGCTCCTTGTTATATTCAGTGTTATCTGCGTCGCCCTGTACTTTAATCGCGCGGGCCGCTGTTTCCGAAAAGCAAAGTCCCCCGGGTCGTATGCATTTACCTGAATTGCCGGGAATCTTCACCCCCTTGGCTTTATTCATCATGCCTTTGTGAAATTCGCATCCACCGCAATCGACGGTGCCAATTTTCACCTGGTTGTCAGCTTCAAGCTGAGCGTGATCATCTTCCCTTTCATACGGCGGGACCCAGTCATCGTCATCGGCAATACCATAATGAACGGTGGCTTCATCATAATAGGCGATGATGGTGCGTTTGAAATGTCCCAGGGTTTCGATGTAGGCGGCCTTCATGAGCGGGGTCATTTTTTCGGGCATATTGCGCACGTCCATCTTCAGCTCCACACCCACCAGCATGGTTTTCAGATTTTCCATGTCCCGGATGAAATTCTCTTCACCCGGCTCGAATCCCCGGGCCTTGACCTGACGTTGGTATTTGGAAATTTCCTTTTCCTGCTTGTTGATGATTTTTTCTTTGGCCTCCAGGACGCGATCTTTGGCCTTGATGGTGGCTTCTTTGTTTTCCAGTTGGGTTTTCTGGGATTCTTTCAGGGCATCGATGGCGGCTTCGATGTCGTCTTTGTTTTCCGGAGTGAGGGGGATTTTTTTGCCGTCGAAATTAAGAGCACCGTCCTTAAAATCTGGCAATTTGCCCGATTTTTCAGACATCAAACGGCCTAAATACCTGATTTTATTAAATGGCATTCCTAAAAATTCGGTCAATTTGCCCGAAAAATTATCATAGATCGGTTTTATATCTTTTAATGTTCTATCAACCGTGCTGACACTTTGGCCCACAGCTTTTGTGCAAAAATCATCCCAGGTCAGACTGCCTTTCCGGTATTCCTTGCTTTTCTTGATGTTATAAAGTGCAGCGTATTTGAGCATTTTATTAAAGGCGATATTACAATCCATCGCCTTTATTTTTCCCAGGGCTTCGGATTCCTCACGGATCGAATCTATCTCATCTTTCATCCGGTTAATCTCAATCATTGCATCCTGTTTTGCGGCCTTGTATATTTCGTTGGCCGCTTCTATTTCTGCATCACCCATTGGTCGTCTCCTTATTAATCTCCCGTTTGAAGTAATTTGATCTCGTGTTCGATTCGCTGTTTATCGGCCTCTTTTCTGCTTTTCATCTTGGTCCAGAACATTGCCATCCCCATGCTCAGTTCATACCTGTCGCCGATAGTTCTTACCAGACCGGTATCTTCCAGCGTCGTCAGGTGGCACATGACCGTATCGTATTTGATATCGACCGAGCGGGCCACATCATGCCCGGATACTGGTTCGCGCTGATCCGCCAGGCATTTTAATATGTCTACCGATATCTTTACCGCATTAATCCTCCGATAACTCTTCATCCGCTGCATGTCTCCTTTTCAACTTCGGCTTTTTTAAAATTTTCCAGAGCGACCATCATTTCTGCCCGGTAGATTTCCAGGCAAGGATCGCATAAGCCATGTGTGACCGCATCTTTCGGACCCGGCTTTTCTCCAAGATACTTTCCGCACTTACAGCATATTCTTTTCATGATGACCTCCCTTTTAAGTTCCGGCCTTGCATCGCTTTCCGCTATGAAAATCCCGCATGAAAAGCCGCCTGCAAATTCGAGCGTTGCTTGGTTGACTGGGTCGGGCCGGGCGACCCTTTGGAGGTGCAGGCGCAGAAGAAATTTTAAAACAGCCCGTAAGCCCTGGCCATCCACAGATAGCCGAAAAATGCACCGGCTATGAACCACATAAATCGAATGCTAATTCTTTCAATCATGGCCATTATTTTTTCCTGCCATGAAGATCTTATATGTTCAGACATCTGATTTCCTTTTTAAAATTAACTGCAAATTCCTTCTGGCATTGGCCGCATTTAAGTTTTGCCTTGTTGCTTCCCTGCATGATTATCTTCAGCTTAAATCCGCAGACACATACGAAGCCTGCCCGCACGGAAGGATTGCCCACCATCAAAGAGTGCGGCAGGGTGTCACGGATCACCACGGACCCGACACCGATCATTGAATATTCCCCTATAGTGACACCGCACAATATGGTTGCATTCGCGCCGATAGATGCCCCTTTTTTGATGAGCGTATTTGTTATCTGCCAGTCTTTGTTAAAGGCACGGGGATGCAGGTCGTTGGTAAAGGTGCAGTTGGGGCCGAGCAGTACGTCGTCTTCTATGGTCACTCCCTTATACACGGATACGTGGTTGGAAATTTTTACCCCATTGCCGATAACCACACCCTCATCTATATAAACGCCTTTGCCGATGATGCAGCTTTCTCCGATGATCGATCTTTCCCGGATTTGCGATCCGTGCCAGATTAGAGTCCCTTTCCCTATCTTCGCTTTTTCAGACACTTCTGCAGTCGGATGGATGCAAATATTCATTTATATCTCCGGGTCCAGTATACGCATTTGGCGGCGTCCCCTGCGCACCTGCTGATAAGCCTTGGCCCATTTGAGCAGTTTCTGATCTTCCTTTCCGATCACCTTCGCCCCGACCGGCCTGGCCAGCACCTTCAGCGGGGAAAAATCGCCCACGACAATACAGAAAACCGGCAAAACCCGCATCGGCATCTGCCTGCCGGGTTCGGCAGGGTTTAGCCACTTTTCCAAGGTATCGAGAGTCAGGCGGTTTCCGTTGCCGGTAACCAGGCTGAGGCCATAGCGATCAGCCAGTTTATTCATTTTGTCCGCAATTAAACTGCGTGACATCCCGCTGTTTTTTGCGGCCCTGTTCAAAATCTCTTTCATTTCAACCACGGTGTTAAGTGTCGGTATTTCAAACAAAGACAGCTGAACCGGTTTTTTCATGATTCACTCCTTTTTGTCCGTGGCTTGATTTCAGGGCGTCCGATTTTTTTATAAAAACTGACATTGACTTGATTTTTGTTTTTAGTTATTATGTTTTAACGTTTATTTATTCCGCTGTTGCCGGTATATATTCGGTTTTTGATGTGCTTCTTTTCGGCGGACTTAAATAATAATCGGGAAACACCGCGGTGTGTTTTTTGCCGATCACCTCAGCGATGGCACGCATAATCCGATCTGATGTCGAGCCGCGGTAAATAACTCGCGAAACACTCATCACCGATACGTCCAGTTTTTCGGCGATGGCGGTCTGGGTGGTTTTATTATCTCTAATGGCTTTTTTAATTTCGTCGGGTGTCATGGGTATAATTCCTTATCTATTTTTTGATTGGGTTTGATTAACGTTTATTTGATTTTATGTTAGAATTATAACACATGTCAAGAAAAAAGTGTCAGAATACTAACATTTCTTTTGGCGGACGGTTGCGCTTATTTCGAGAATCTATGGGATTAGGCGTTAAACCGTTTTCTAAATTAATTGGTATTTCACATGCTTCACTTTCTCAAACCGAAAACAACAAAACAACAACTTCAGCACAAACTATTTCTAATTTAGTTCAGAATACTAACATCAATATTTATTGGTTATGTACCGGCGAAGGTGAAATGATCCGGGGGGATGAAAAAGACCTTCTATATAATAAGGGAGAAGATGAAGATCCGGAGATCGCCGATTTATTATCCAGGACGGTGGAAATCCTCAAATCAGATACAGATCATTCGGTATCTCTGACCGCCAATATCCGTTCGCTTCACCATGCCATCAGGACGGAAAAAAAGATTTCAGAACTAAAAACAGAAGTGGATCATATTAAGCAAATAATAAAATCCAGGGTGGGTGCCATTGAAACAAAACTCAAAAAATCGGAAGAAATCAGAAAAGAGGACTCCCCCGAGGAAAAAGAAAAATTCTTATTGAAACGGGCAATGTGAAATATATATTAATTTTAGAGGATAAGATTGACAAAATGCATCATATCTGATAAAGCTTATTTAAAATAAAATATTAATTTCTCGAAAAGGCAAATCCGGGGGAACCCGGATGCGCAAAGCCCTTGAGCCTGAAACACCGGTTATATAATCCGGTGCACAGGCAGTCAGGCTGCCGAAAGAAATAAATTAGAGGCTGTTTCGTTTCTTCTGGCGGAGCAGCTTTTTTATTTTAAGCGGAGGTAACGCAATGCTTAAACGGAAAATTTGCATGAGCTTTTTCGTTTGTTTATTTTTCTGTTCGGCAGGCTTTGCCGAGCCTCTTTATATGTGGGAGGACAAAGATAAAGTTATTCACGTTTCTGACGTAAAGCCAAACCACAAGAACTATATTACTATTTACAGCCCCTATGGCCGGGCGGGAAAAGATACAAATACCAAAGCATCCTCGGAAAAGACAGTTCGTGCTCAACAGGTAAAACCCCAAATTGCACTAAATTTAAATGACATCATTAAAAACAACTGTCAAAAGGAATGGCCCAACGATTATCGAATGCAGAAATTCTGTATTGATCAACAAAAAGATGCGTTAAAAAAGCTAAGGGCTGGCCGACCGGCTGATATCCCGAAAGATATTTTTATAAAAATCAGAAACAAATGCAGCCGTAAATGGAAAAATGATTTCAGGATGGTGCTCTTTTGTGAGAGACAGGAATGTGAAGCCTGGCGGCAACTAAACCGGTGAGGATTGTGAAAAGCATAGACAATTAAACACGGGGGGTTAGGATGAGCTTCTCAAAAACAAGGGGATTTCTTTATTGGTTGGCTAAGTTTCTTGGCGATATTTCTGCAATTACAAGTGGCAATCCAAAGAAAATAACCAAAAGGGTAGGAAGAAGAGTGGCGGGTAAAGCAACGGGAAAATTTCTCAATAAACTATTTAAATAAAGCTTATGTAGAAAGGCTGCTGGATGAAAGTTATATATGAAGACACCGATGGTAATTATATTATCGGCTGCCAGCCTCAACCGTCATGTGCCCTGTAAAATAAAATGCTTATGCTGAAATTCTTTCACAGTAAATTAACATTTAATCTTAATCACTTGTTAGGAAATTTTATGGTCAAAACCTTTTCAAATATCATCGATTCAGAAACCAGGCTGGTCATTTCCATTATTGACAATGGACCGGATTATGATGACGGCTACTCTATTTAAATTAGAACCCCGAGATATCCGGATGGAAAAGATGGGGTGCTGATTAAAGATAACGATCAACAATTAATTGATCTAAAAGTATTTATTGATGATTTCATTAAGTCAAACAGAGATCAAAATTATAAGCTTCTTTTCGCAAGATATCTTGAAGATTTAGCTAAAATTATACGTAAAAATGTTATTAAGGTGGTCTAAATATGCCTGAAAATAAAATTCCTTAATTGAATCTAAAAGGGAGGTATTCAAATGAAAAAAATTGGAACTCTCATACTAAAAGGTGCTTTAGGTATAGAATATACGTTCGATGTTTATCCGTATGGGACAAAATTTAAAGCCATTGGCGCAGTTTATTATATATCTAAACGAACAGAAAAAGCTGGCGGCACCGGCTCCCATGATAAGATATACATAGGCGAAACAGAAGATTTGTCTGTAAGATTTGATAATCACCACAAAGAATCTTGCTTTGAAATGCATAATGCAAATTGCATTAGCATTTATGAAGAGTTTGATGAGGAGAAAAGACTCATAATAGAAAAAGACCTTATAGATGCACGTAATCCGCCTTGCAATGGGTAAATATAATGAAGCAAATTACATCCATCTTAATTAAAGGGAATCTATTAATATGACAAATCTATTTGAATTTGACCTTTATAAAGCTAAGGATAGTCGTAAATATGCCTTTTTTTATAATCCGGACGGGAAGGTTGCCTGGGCAATAGGGCTTCCACCTCCACCGATTCCAAAAGTTGGCGTTGGCAGAGCAGGCCCGGAATTACAAGCTGATTCTCAAGAAGTTGCACGCCAAAAATTAATCAAAGCTATCGAATCCGGAAATTATTTAAATGAACCATAGAATACTGAAAAGTCTCTGGAAATCACGAAAATAATAAAATACCTTAGCTGAAATTCTTTTGCAGCGAATCAAAATCTAATGTTATAAATTGAGGAAATACAATGGAACCACACTTGTTGAAAAGTTAGCTGGCATCAAGTTGCGGGGACGCCTGGTCGGCAAGAAAATTGATAGAGAAAAAAAGAGTCCGCAAGATGTGGTAAAATTTCCAAGGTTATAATAATCAAATCCAACCGTCGCAACCGCTGCTCAGCAGGCTAAGGGTGAAAATGAAGTATGGAACAAAGCTTTCTTAGACTAATAAAAGTTCTGAATATATCTTAATTGATGAAATAAATACTATGCCTAAAGGGCTCAAAGGGATCTATCTTCTATATAAAAAGCGCCCGAAGCTAAAACCCTTTGATAGATTTCACATTCCCAATACCTATCCTGATAGTAGTGAATTGCATCTCGAATTTTTTGACTATTCATGTTAACACAGTAACTGTTCTCATGAGGGTCCATGACGAAGGGGCATGTGCTTTTTCACACCAGGGTAATTTTTCTTCTTATTTTTTTCACCGCAAAGTCCGTAAAATCTTTTTTGACGCTTGGGAGAATTTCCATGATGCATCCTCATGCACTCCCCAGCATTTTAACATTATTGAGAATATTGAGATTTTTCTTATACCGGCCAAGCTCGTTGGCAAGTCTGTTTTTGACCCCATCAATCATGTAGCTAATCTTATTAATGATTAATGACTTAACCAGAAACTCTATTGCAAATTCCTGGGCATCATTTATATCTTCGAACTGAAATAAATCGATTATTTTATTTGCTGCCGGGTTGAGTCGTGTGTAGATTTCCTTTTGTATAGAGTCAAGACCTCCACCTTTTTTTATACCCCAGACGGCCTGAACAATATAGTCAACCGATTCGCTTAAAAGCTGCATCTTGTATAACCTGAAAATCTCCATCACTGTCCCGTCAATCATTGGGCCGATGTTCCTGCTGATTTTCCTTAAATCTTCACAACTATTCTTTCCGCTTTCATGTGAATACGTGGCCATTGCTTCCATCTCACCTCTCCTCCAATTGACTGTTGTTTGTGATTCTGGACAACCCAAATCGAGCTTTTGCTCGATTTGGGTTCAACTTTTATTGATTAAAAATCCTGGAAATCAGCGTCGTCCAAGGGAATCACCTGATTCGGTTTTACTTCTTTTTCATGAATAACAGCCATTTTTCTGGTGCCTGCTTTCTTTTTAGCAGCCACAAGATGCTTGTGTGTGTTGAATTTTTGATGCGAGACCGCCGAAACTTGACTGTTTCTCTGGCCGTTCGTACTCCCGCCAACCAGAGCTGCCAGACTCTCTACAAACCCTTTCATTTCTTCCGCCTGGGCATTCATCTCCTCAGACGCAGAAGCCGTTTCTTCGGAATTGGAAGCATTTGTCTGTACGACCTTGTCCATTTCAGCCACTGCTGTATTCACCTGTTCAATTCCCTGGGCCTGTTCATTGGATGCGGCAGCGATTTCACCTACCAGCTCGCCTACCTTGGAAGCGCTATCCGCAACTTTACTGAAAGTTTCGTTCGTCCTGCCCACCAGTTCAGATCCATCATTCACCTTCTTAACCGTACCTTCAATCAGTTCCGCCGTGTTTTTGGCTGCATCGGCTGATCGCATGGCAAGGTTTCTCACTTCTTCGGCCACAACGGCAAATCCGGCACCGGCCTCACCTGCCCTGGCTGCTTCCACCGCAGCATTCAAAGCCAGCAAATTTGTCTGGAAAGCAATCTCATCAATGGTTTTTATTATCTTTGATGTCTCTTCACTTGCTTTGGAGATATCCTCCATAGAGGTGGTAAGTTCGCCCATAGCATCATTCGCTTCGCCGACAGCCTGATTGGCTCCCTTCATAAGATTATCAGCATGGTTGGCATTGTCTGCATTTTGCTTGGTCATTGATGACATCTCTTCAAGTGATGAAGATGTTTCTTCTATGGAAGCCGCCTGCTCTGAAGCGCCTTCCGCCTGTGACTGGCTTGCAGATGAAATTTGCCCTGAAGCAGATGCCACCTCTTCAGCACCCTCGCTCAAACCCTC
>JAXHVO010000067.1 GCA_034189135.1 Thermodesulfobacteriota bacterium
TCCAGGGTGTTTTTAAAAGACCCGCGATTCAACTTGTTGAAAAGAGCAACGGTTACTGTTTAATGCAGAATGAAGGCCAGCAGATACTTATCGCTCCTGCATATCAGTGGCTTTCGAGTTTGCCTTAGTGGGAGAAACAGTATAGATAACGGAACGTTTTTAAACAACCACTATACAGGCAATTATAATTTTGGAACGGCAAACCGGATGACATGGTTTATAATCGGCTGGTTGTAAATTCCGATGAGTGGTTGCGGGTTGCGCGCCCATCAAATTATAAGTTACCATTTTTCGGGACTTCCGGGGCATTCTATAGCGCTTGGGTCAAGCAAAAACCAGGAACTTATAACCTCTTAATCCAGGGGTCAAGTTTGCTCTTGGCGCATCGATATATTTATATGTCGTTTTATTTCTATTAAAGACAAGGCAGGAAAGATTCGGGTTTATTGTTCAAGGTAACGACTCAATTTTTCAAGTGCCTTTTTATGCTTCTTTTGATCCATTCTCTTAATATTCATCAACTTCCATTTTACAAAAGATAAATCTTCAATCCTTGGCTTTGTTTTGGACTGATTAAAAATGCCGGTGTGACAAAATGAAATATTACTTTACATTTGCCATGCCAAAGGGATTGCAGGACGCCCATAAAATGATAAGTTTCTATTTTATCTGATATAAAACGGCTTCAGGGACATACTAGAGTAAACCCTCCGGCAGGCTCAGAGCAGACCCCTCGACAAGCTCAGAATATACTTTACGTTTATCCCTTCCAAAAAACCATTTTTGATATCTTATTGTAATCTATTCTATTTCGTATCAACGCCGAATATTTCTAAGGTACAGAAACAGGGAGTATTGATTATTGGATCTTAAAAAGATAAAATCTCCTTGTACATTTATCGGAATCATTCCAGGCCCTTGCATTTTTGAAAGCGTGAAACCGAAATTAAAGCGTACGGTTTACAAAATTCTTATTTTACAGTAATATTTTATGCAAATCGTAATATTAATAAACAAATAGTTTGCCAATCCATGCTTTTGCATATATAAACTATGCATCAGGAGGGATGCGCAAACCATGAGATCAAAAATAAAAAAGCCCTTGGACCAATGCCTACCTGAAGGGCAGATAGTGAATCGCGCTTGGTTAAAAGCGCAGGGATTCAGTCGGGCTCAGGTGGATTATTACCTTCGGGCTGGAAAGTTAGAAGCCGTTGCTCAAGGGGTGTACCGGCGGCCAGGGCCACCACTAAAATGGGAACATGTGGTTTATTCTCTGAATGAGATGGGTTGTCACTTGCGCGTGGGGGGACGTAGCGCTCTTGAAATGCAGGGTCTGGCACACTATCTGCCAGCCGGCCATCTTAAACGTATAAATCTGCATGGGCCAGTCAAGGTGCCGGGTTGGGTGTCGAAATTTCCGGGACCGTTTCGATTTGAGGTATACAACCGGCAATTGTTTGTCTCACTACCCGAGGAGGCTCAGATCTCTAAACCTTTTGGATTTTGGGATTGGCCTATACCATATAGTACCGCTGAGCTGGCTATGCTGGAACTGTTGGCAGGTATTCGAGATAAAGCGGGCTTTTCCGTCGCAGATAAATTTTTTGAAGCTGCTGTAAACTTTCGGCCGGGCATTCTCCAGATCTTACTGAGAGCCTGCATCAATGTGAAGGCAAAACGTCTATTTTTTTGGTTTGCTGACCGCCATAATCATGCGTGGCGCCAGGCGCTTGAAACCAAAGAAATTGATTTGGGCAAGGGAAAGCGAATGATATTCAAAGGTGGAGCCTTTGATGCCCTCTATCTAATAACCGTTCCCCGGGAGATGGTCAGTGGAAGCGAGCAATCCCTTTATTGAGCAGGCGCACCTGCTGGTCCGTTTGCTACCAAGCGTGGCAAAACAGACCTGTTTTGCATTAAAAGGTGGCACGGCCATTAATCTGTTTTTGCGCGACATGCCGCGATTGTCAGTTGATATAGATTTGGCATATCTACCAATAGAGGATCGAGAAATCAGTTTAGCTGCGATTGACAAAGCCCTTGGAGAGATCTCGATAGATATAGAACAGCACATTCCTCGGATCAATATACATGCATCTGTGTTGCGAGAAACCAATAGTCGCGTGAAATTGCTGGTAAATCAGAACAGTATAAGCGTCAAGATAGAGGTTACTCCAGTTCTTAGAGGCAGCGTTTATCCCCCTGAATCTCAGGAATTATCGGCTAAAGCGGCTGAAACATTTGGATATGCAAGAATGTCAGTGCTCAGTTTTGAAGATTTGTACGCTGGTAAAATCTGTGCTGCGCTTGATCGCCAGCATCCGAGAGATCTGTTTGATGTTTACTGGCTGTTGCAGCATGAGGGCATTAATGAGCGGCTGAAGAACGCTTTTCTTGTCTACTTAATGGGGCATAATAGACCTATGGCAGAATTGTTGTCTCCTCAAGCGCAAGATATCGAAGCTTTGTACCGGGAAGAGTTAGAGGACATGAGTTATGAACCGCTCAAATATGAGCAAATTCATGAAACATTACCTCAACTGGTCACCCAAATTCATTCTGTTATGTCGGATGCTGATCGACACTTTTTGCTTGAGTTAAAACGAGGAACTCAAGATTGGCGAAAATTTGCATTGCCCGAAGTGGAGCAGTTGCCTGCAATCCGTTGGAAGATGCTAAATTTGGAAAGAATGAATCCATCAAAACGCAAAGCGGCTTTGGAAAAACTGGAAAAAGCCCTATTCGGTTAACTTCAACTTTACGGGTTGCGGGACGCCCCTCAAATTATAAGTTTCCATTTTGCGGGCCTTCCGGGGCATTCTATAGCGCTTAGGTCAAGCAAAAAGCAGGAAATTATAACCTATTAATATCATATTAAATATAAATTCAATCTAAATTTTTTGACGTACCTTCCCAGTAGTATTTAAGGGTAGATTTCGCTGTCTTTCCTTTTCGGGGGTTATTCCAAGAATATGTAATCCGTATCCCTCAGGCTGATGGTATTTTTTTCCACAACACCGGGAATTTCAGGGAGAATCACAGCATAAGCCGTAAAGGAGCGGTTATTCAATTGAGTCGGGATGCCGCCTTTCCAGACGTGACCGTTTCCGGCAATCAGCACGACCGTGCTGTCCGGATTATTACGGATGTAGTCCAGGGAATTGATGGCCATGATGTTGTCCCAAACCAGCTGTGACTCGCAGAAGTATTCGAAATTCAAATTCCCGTGGGCATGGGCACCGTATGCCCGTTTGATAAAGTCCATGTAAACCTTGTCTACACGGCAGGCAACGTCTTTCAACTTGCCTCGCTGTTCCTTGTTCAGGGATTGGAAACCTTGGCGGGCCACCTGGCGGGTGATTTTTCTGGACACATTGAGTCCTAAAACGGGAATCCTGTTCTCCCGGGCATATTGGAGAATCGGGCGGTATAGCGACCAGTTGTAGTTCCAGTTGGCATAATATATTTTTTCGAATTCCTTTTCCGGGATTTTGCCGGCAACCCATTGGCCCAGGTATTTCTGGCTATCGCTTCGAAACATCTCCATACCGACGGCGACTTTGGCACCGGCTTCGTGCAACGCGCGTATGACTTCGAGCTGATTGATATGATGCCGGATATTATTATGATGCTCGCCGACCAGAACAATTCTTTTTGTTTTCAATTCCACAGCGAGCTGCTTAAGGGATATCGACCTATTTTCGGACAGATCGTAAAGTTGCGGGTTTTCGACGCGCAAGCTCGCGGTTACACCGACAGCACACATTACAGTTAATAAAGTGATGACTAACACGATGGTCTTCTGTTTGCTCATTTTAGTACCTTCTCTTTCCAGTCAAAGATTAATGGAGAGACCGTGACCGGCCAGGTTCCCCGGTCCCTGTTTTGCCCGTTTTCAAATGCCAGGTAGCTGTACCGGCCGTAATGGGTCAGCTTCATGACAGTCCGAACATCCAGCCTTCCTCCGGGAGAAAAGAGCAGGCCGGCTGTCCGATCGTCGCTTTCCGGGTGTGGAAACGCGGCAAAAATCGTGTCGTTTGAGCTGTTGTAGCGGCGGCTTCCCAAAGTGAAGGCGTCCATTTCCACGCTGACCGGAGAAGGGATTGGAGATGTCAGCCCCTGATTCTTTGGAAAACCGATAAACACCAGATCATGATTTTTTATGAGCCGGGGACTCAATTCAGACTCTGAAATCCACCCGGCTTTCTGCAAGCCAAAAGATTGTGCCAGGAGACCGGCAATCTCCCTGGCGTTGTTTCCGGCCTGTTCGGTAATCACCATCAACACAGATTCCGCTCCCTTTATGGAGTTGACCGATTTCGGAATCTCCGATGGAAACAACCTTCTGAACACGTCCGCCCCGGGATCCAATTCCACAGATTGTGGTTTCCAGGGGACGGTCATTTTGAACCGGGCTTGGGTTCCTCGCAACCATACGGTCTGTGTCAACCGGTCGTCGGTCGAGGTGACCACCAGCTTCAACAGGAGATCATGGGTATCCGATACCTGGCTGATCCGGCCTGAGACGATCCACTCGCCGTTCGAATTCCGCCGGCGCTGTACGTCTTCCAGCACCGGCTGGGGTGCTCCTTTGCGGAAAACCCACTGCTCAAAAAACCGGTCCAACAGACAGGGTTCACCCACACATTCACTCCGGCGTTTGAAAGCCTGACGAAAATCATTCCAGGAAGCCTTCTTAAAGCGTTTTTCCTTGAGTATATCCCGGAGAGCGCCCCAGAATGCCGTTTCACCGACGATCTGGCGAACCATGTGAAACATCATGGCGCCTTTGTCGTAACCGATGACCTTGGTCGGATTGTCTACCCGGCTCCGGAATGCGGCCAGGGGAAAATCCCTGGAGTCATCCACCAGGGTGGCGTAATTCCTAAGCCACTGACGGCGATGCTCGGCGGCTTTCTGCCCTGATATACGTTCCTGATACAGATAATCGGCCACATAGGAGGTCAGCCCTTCGCTCCAATTGCCGGTACTGTGGTCCACCAGAACACCGTTTCCCCACCAGCAATGGGCAATTTCATGCCCGAGGCTCGTGGCTATGATAAACGGCAGCCTGAGGACACGACCGCCCACTAAGGTATACGATGGAAAGCCATAACCGGTGGGAAAGAAATTCTCCACAACGGCAAATTTAGCAAAGGGATACGGGCCGAACAGAGCCTCGTACATTTCGATGTAACGCTCCACGGCGTCCAGATAGCGATCCGACAGGGGTTGGATTTCCTGGAAAAAATAGGTGCTAATAGAGATTTCCCCCATTGATCGTTCCCGAACCGTATAACGGCCCGCGCTCAGGGCCAATGCTTTAACGGCCCGCTGAATCTCCCATTCGGATACAGTCCGGCGACCTTCTGCCCTGCGGACAACGGATCGACCGCTGGTTACCGCCACCACACCCTCGGGCGCATCGACCCGGATTCGGAAGGATGCCCATTCCGAGGCGATGTGAGGGTACCACCCGGCTCCAGCCAACAGAAACGTTCCCTTTTCTGAAACAATCCCTGTAACCCCGTATCCCGGATTATCGGTATTTACCGGTGTCTCAGGGTATGGGTCGTCAAAAACCGCAGAATAAGCAATGGTGAGCCGGATTTCGGATTCGGCTGCCGCCGTCGGTACTGTAATATTTACCCGCCCCCTCGAAACACGATACACTGCCGGATCCCCATTGATTTCAACGATTTCCAGATCCGCATGTTCAGAAATATAAAAGGTCAACTCGCTCCGGCCGGTGGCCCGCATGCGCATCCGGTCCCGACCGGCGAGTCGATGCGTATCCGGATGCAGCGTGATCTGAAGATCGTGGTGCACACTGGGGATGGGCTTGGAACCTCCGTGGACACGGGTTGTTGTCAGGATAGTGATGATCACGAACAGTGCCCCAATTCCTGCCACCATTCCATATATGCGATGTTTCACGTTGCATGAAGTCATATTTTTTCCCGGATATTCGATTTCTGATGTAATATTTTCATAATAGTAAAGTAAGACATATTTCGCTGTTGTCAGCCGGACATCCAGAACCCCTAGTCAGCACCGACTTTAAAATGTAATTAACCCACCGGTTTGCGGGACGCCCCTCAAATTATAAGTTTCTATCGTGCTTGAGCCAAGCTGTCCGGTAAAATAAAATCACCAAGCAGGGTATCGGGTAGGGTGATTGTAAAGATTATTTATATTGCGTATAAAAGTAAAAATATGTGGACGTTCATAGATTAATATGTCATGCAGTAAAAAGAACTTTAACCATCAAATTGTTCAACAAATAATTGGTTTTGAAAAAACGATATCTTGAAGATCTAAATGAAGGAGAGCCTCTCCAGTGCCATACTGTTCTTTTCACCCGGGATTCGATAATTGATTTCGCTAAAAAATTTGATCCACAGCCATTTCATATTGACGAAACGCATGCAAGCGAATCAATTTTCGGTGGTTTGATTGCATCATCCCTTCATATACTATCAGCATGTACCAAAGTTGTTGTTGAAGCACAAAACAATATAGCAATATTGAGTGGTGTAGGTATGGATCAAGTCAAAATGTTTAACCCGGTTCGCCCGGGAGATGTTTTGACAGTCAATGCATGGTGGACTGATATTAAGCAATCACAAAGTAAACCAGATAGAGGGTTTGCTTCTATTAAATGCAAGGTTTCTAATCAAGATGAACAACCAGTAATCGAATATGGCTATCATTATTTAATAGCGTTTTCGCAAACCAGCCCATCCGCCCGATAAAATTTCGCTGGCGCTCCAATCCGCAGATGATGGCATAACTAAAAATGTGGTCAAGTCCACTCTTGACTTTTTTTGATTGAATCTTTCAACTTTTCCATTTGTAGGGCTAAATCTCGATCTTCGGTTCATCGCTTTTTCATGCGCTCGAACACACTTCTGACCGTTCTATCGTTATCAATTCCATATTGCTCGCCGATATTCTTGAAAGTATCCAACCGAAGTTTCCTGGTAAGGTATATGGCTGCATTACGAGCTTCATTCCTTCGTCCCCGTCGCGTTTTTATGATTTCGGGTACTGTCATACCGTAAAACCTGCAAACCTCATCCAGAATTCGCTTTGCATCCGGTAATAGTTCTCGGCTTGAAGGAATTTCCTTGTTTATTTTTCCCGAACCATATTTTTCCTTAATTCGGTCAATAAACGCCTGGGGCCTTAAACACAATGGCCATTTTACGCCGCTGATTTTTTTGCTGACCTCATCTTCATCCTCAACGGATACCCATTTCTTATAGTATCGCAGCCAGTCTTTCCGGTTTTTGGACAGCAAGGATAGTATGTGATTTTTATGAAGCCAATCCCATTTTTTGGCAATGGACAGATACCCTTTGTGGCTGCTCCATAATTGGATTGCCTATCATTACTGGCCAAATAAATCAGGAGTGGACTTGACCCCTTTTTGACCCCTTTTTTATAAGTTTCTACGTTGCGGGACTTACGGGACATCCGATAGCGCTTAGGTCAAGCAAAAAGGTCTGGGGTCACATCTTGAATAGTGAATAAACTTGATTTTGATTTGTTGTGTGCACTAGATTTGCAGCGATGAAAAATTAAGTTAATAAGTAAAGAGCGTTATATGTCCCCTATTTCCACTTAATACAACGTTACTATTTCTACCTTTTCTTCCTCAGTAGCCCTTGGTATATCTCTGTTAGTCTTAAAAATGTATCGCTTTTTCCGCCCTGGTCCGGATGATGTTTCATGGCAAGGCGTCTGTAGGCTCGCGTGAGGGTTTTTCGATCCATTGCTTTGAGTTCCCGCCGGCTCACACCGAAAAGTCTTGCAGCCTCTTCCATCTTTATCAGAACACTTCGTGGCGGCTGATAAATGCGCCTGCTATTGATAAAATTTCGTATGTAATCTTGAATCGGGTTTTGTCGGGGAAAGTCATTGTCAAAATACATAATGACATATTTAACAAGGTACTCCCTGAGCCGGTTGCTTTTGGGCATGCCGCGCCAAAACGTTTCATCTTCATTTAGTCGACAAACTTCCTTTAAAAAATACTCATCCAATTTGGTTTGACTCAACGCTGCAGGAATGGTCTTAGCAAATGATTCAGTGAAAAAGCGCTGGAGATCGAAAATGACAAAGATATAGATGGCTCTTTCATGGGGTTTTAATAAACTTTCCTCAGATAGAAAATACTGCTCGATTTCATCACGGGACTTATATTTGATTATCAAGTACAACTTTGGAGACATGTTTCTAATACCCCAATTGAGCGAAAACTTATGCTGCTTTTTTAAATTCATTTTCGTTTAGAGTAGTACAAATGTTACGATAAAGTAATTCAGTTTCATTGTTCTTTGTCAATTCGATGACTTTTA
>JAXHVO010000068.1 GCA_034189135.1 Thermodesulfobacteriota bacterium
TTGGATTTTGGTCACAGAATCAGCGCTGTTACCTTTAATCCAAAAGGAGCATTTTTTAAATACTCAGCATAGCTTTTGCCATTCTCCCCAGCTTAGCTGGGGGTTTAGCTCTGTAATTATCCGCGCTGTGCCGGGCATTGTCAGTGTCACCTACAACATCGCCCCGAAACCCCCTTCAACGATCGAAGCGGTCTGACGATAATGAAAGCTTCAGCAGCCTGAAATGCACGGGAGAGCTTAGGGGACAGCCTTGATTTTATCCAGATATTCCCAGGCCTAAAAATGGTTGCGACATCGTCGCATAAGATGATGTCACAAGCTCGGCGATAGTTGGTCATTTCTTAATTTATCTGGAAATATTGGATTCCAAGCGAACACCACATGTGGCGCGCTCCATGAGCTCTAAAAACCAACACTATCTATGGCGAGCTTCCCTGGGTAACTATCATTAAGCATATATAGTAATTCTCATAAGTATGTTTCGTTTTAAATGAGGAAACTGTCTGAGTGTATTAGAGATTGTCAAGAAAGAACTTAAGTACAATATGCTCAATTTATTGAAATAGTTCTATTACTAAAATAAATTATCATAAAGTCAGTCTGTTCTTTCTTTACGATCTCTTATATACGAGTTTTTCATCGTTTAAAACGGAATATATTTATGAGAAACAGTATAACTCTTGAAATAAATATCGCCGGTTTGATAAATTGGCGCTGACTCAAAACGCACCACTCTCATTTAGCGTTCGGAATATTATTATGAAAGACAGAACCAGACGTACAGAATTTTGGTCCGGGGCACGCGATAGCTTACCCCTTATAATCGGGGCCATACCATTTGGTATTATTTTTGGTACCCTGTCCGGCGGTGCAGGGCTGTCCGCGGCTGGGGCCATGGGGATGTCGGTGTTTGTTTTTGCCGGCTCGGCACAATTTATCGCTATGGGGTTGGTGGGTGCCGGAACGATTTGGCCCATAATCGTGCTGACGACATTTGTGGTTAATTTCAGGCATCTGCTTTATACGGCGACCCTTTTACCCTACCTTCGGCACCTGCCGTCACGTTGGCAAGTGCCTCTGGCTTTTGGCTTAACGGACGAGACTTTCGCTGTGGCCGTGCGGCGCTGGCAGCAGGAAGATACGAGCCCCCATAAGCATTGGTATCAGTTCGGGTCCATGTTTTTCATGTATGCCAACTGGAATGTATGCACCTTGCTTGGTCTGGAGGCAGGGCGCATGTTGCAGGGAATCGGGGGGTGGGGGCTGGATTTTGCCATGGTGGCCGCCTTTGTCGGCATGGTTATTCCCTATCTAAAGGATAAACCCAGCTACTGCGTGGTATTGGTGTCCGGCTTGAGCGCCCTTGCTTTTAACGGACTGCCACATAAACTGGGCTTGATAATTGCATCGGTTCTGGGTATGGCTGCCGGTGTGCTTGCGGAATTGTTCATCGCTAGACGGTTGCAGTGCACCGCCATGGCCGACGGGGAGGAGTAATATGGAAACCGTTTATTTAATTGCCGGCATGTTTTTTGTCACTTTTTCCACTCGCTATGGGCTCCTTCCGCTGTCTGGCTATATCCGGTTTTCTCCCGGCATGCAGCGTGCCCTGAGCTATGTACCGCCGGCGGTGCTGACCGCCATTATTGTGCCGATGGCACTCATCCCCGACGGGCAAACGCTGCAGGTATCAATTGCCAACCCTTACCTTGTTGGCACAGTTTTTACAGGGCTCATCGGCTGGTTCAGCAAAAATTTGATGATAACCATTGTCGGCGGGATGGCTGTTTTTGGGATGTGCCAGTGGTTATTGACTCTTTTTTAATAGAAGCGTGACAATGTTTGCAGACAAATCTACAGATCCTGCTGCCAAGACCCAAAGCACCTGGTTTCAATAGAGCGAGTTTGCCGGAACTCACCTTGGAATCAATGAGGGTACCTTTAGTCCGCAGATTTGTCAAAAGGCTCGCGCCGGAATATTCGATATAAAATCATTTAACCATTGTTCATATGCAAAGGGACAACGCAATTGAGTAAAAATCAATTCAACACCACACCGGAACAGAGGTATTTGGAAGACTACGTGGAAGGGGCCGTACATGAGTTCGGTCCTATTGAAATTTCCGAAGATGAGATCGTCCAGTTCGGTAAAAAATTTGATCCGCAACTTTTTCACACAGATCCAACTGCGGCTAAGGAAACCGTTTACGGCGGTCTCATCGCCAGTGGTTGGCACACGTGCAGCCTGTTCATGCGATTATTTGTGGAACACTACTTGCCAGGACCTGCCAGCATGGGGAGCCCCGGGGTAGATGAACTGCGCTGGCTTAAACCGGTACGCCCCGGTGATAAGCTTACCTTGCGCATAACTGTGCACAAAGTAAAACCTTCCCTCAGTAAACCTGATCGCGGTGTGTTGTTCTCCTTTTGCGAGATGCTTAATCAAGAGTTGTGGCGACAATGATGGCCTTGAATTTGATTAGGTATCGAAACAGGGGTTGAAAGAAAACCGTCTATGGTACCCTGTTAGCTGTCTATAAAAAGGACATGGCCAAAAGACAGGTGTCTGCCATATCACCAGTCTAAATATTCTTGACATTACATGGTATTCCATAATATTTAAACTTTAATATTGTGCTCACATGAAGCTCAATCTCACTTCACCAATTTCATTTCTTATCTCTTTTAGACACTTTCTACCTATCGTTGAGTCAATGCTAAACTTCCGAATGCTCTTGCCCCTGAAAGATACTGGTTTTTCTCAAATATAATCTATCAATTTTGGTAAAGATTAATATGGAGAACCCACTTAAAATTACCAGCCTTGCTTTTGACAGGTTATAGATGCTCCGGCAGGAGCTAAGAAAATCATTTCTTTCCAAAGATTTTTATCTGATGCCCACCCCAGTCTTGACGGGAGATTTCAAGAATGAAGTGCCCAAAATGCCAGACAGATAATAAAGAAGCGGCCATATTTTGTCGCAAATGCGGGGAAAAATTTTCGCTCAACTGTACAAAATGTGGTGCTGAAAATCTTCCTGGCGATAACTTCTGTGATCAGTGCGGCTATAACCTAACTGTTCCTTCTGAATCGATCCCCAAAGATCTTTCCTTTGACGAAAAGATAGACAAAATTCAGCGCTACCTCCCCAAAGGCCTTACAGAGAAAATCCTCTCCCAGAGGAATAAAATCGAAGGCGAACGCAAGCAGGTCACGGTGATGTTCTGCGATATGGAGGGGTTCACCGGCCTGGTTGAGAAACTAGGCTCTGAAGACGCTTATGGCATCATGGACCGGATCTATGAGATCCTCATCCATAAGGTCCACACTTACGAGGGCACGGTCAATGAGATGACCGGCGACGGGATTATGGCCCTGTTTGGAGCCCCCATCGCTTTGGAGGAGTCACCTCAGCGGGCCATCCGGTCCGCCATAGCCATCCACCGGGAGATGTCCAAATTCAGCGACAAACTAAAGCAGGAGAAACCAGGCATCACACAACTCAAAATGCGGATCGGTATTCACACCGGTCCGGTGGTGGTAGGCACCCTGGGCAATGACCTCCGCGTGGAGTTCAAGGCCGTGGGAGATACGGTAAATCTGGCTTCCAGGATGGAAGGGCTGCAGAGCCGGGGACCAGCTACGTGACTGGAGAGACATTCAAGCTTGCGGAGGGATTTTTCCGGTTTGAAGCTTTGGGGAAACGGGATGTCAAGGGCAAGAAAGAGTCTATCAATGTGTATAGAGCGATCGCTCCAAGCACAAGAAGGACACGATTTGATGTCAGTACAGAGAGAGGCCTTACGCCTTTTGTTGGAAGGAAGCGCGAGCTTGAACTTCTATTAGATAGTTTTGAACGTGCAAAGACCGGTCGAGGCCAAGCCTTTTCTATAGTGTCAGAGGCTGGAATGGGGAAATCCAGGCTCCTCTATGAGTTCAGAAAGTCTGTAGCCAATGAAGACGTAACCTTTTTAGAAGGCAAATGTCTTTCTTATAGCAGGGGGGTTGGTTATCATCTTGTGATAGACCTTTTGAAAGCAAACTTTGATATTCTGAAAGGCGATGGGGATGCGGAGATTAGGGCAAAAGTTAAAAGAGGCCTAAAAACATTGGGATTAGATGAATCCTTGACTCTGCCGTATTTCTTGGAACTCTTGTCTGTCAAAAACAGCGGTATCGATAAGGTACCTATGAGCTCTGAGGCGAAAAAAAATCGAATTATGGAGGCAGTAAAGCAAATTGTTCTTAAAGGCTCTGAAATCAGACTTCTGATTCTAGCCTTTGAAGATTTGCATTGGGCTGACAAGACTTCAGAGGATATATTAAAATATATTTTGGAGAGCATACCGGGGGTAAGAGTACTAATGCTATTCACCTACCGACCCGAATTTGTGCACACCTGGGGAGGCAGGTCCTATCATAATCAAATCACTTTGAATCGGCTCTCCAACCGTGAAAGCCTTGTGATGGTGGCCCATATTTTGGGCACAGAGGAGATCGACAGTGACCTTGAGGATCTGATTTTAGATAAGACGGAAGGTGTCCCTTTCTTCATTGAGGAATTTGTGGAGTCCCTCAAGGCGCTAAGGGTAATTGAAAGAAAGGACAGTAAATATCATCTGGCAAAAGACATACAAAATGTGGCCATTCCTTCAACTATACAAGATGTCATCATGGCAAGAGTTGACTCACTGCCAGAGGGTACGAAAGAACTACTTCAGACGGGGTCCGTCATCGAAAGGGAGTTCAGTTACGAATTAATAAAACAGGTTACGGGTATACCCGAACAAGAATTACTCTCTCAGCTTTCACTCTTAAAAGACTTAGAACTTCTTTACGAGAGAGGCATATATCCGCAATCGACCTACATCTTCAAACATGCTCTCACCCAGGAGGTGGTCTATGATTCCATATTGACCAAGCGGAAGAAAGTCTATCATAAAAAAATCGCCAGGGCCATTGAAGAGTTGTATAAAGACACTATCAAGCATTATTATGTGATGCTAGCCGAGCACTTCACTGATGGTGAAAACTATGAGAAAGGAGCAACGTATTCAAAATTAACAAGCAAGAGGGCAGAAAGGACAGGATCATTGAATGAAGCGATTAACTATGCACTCAAGCGGGTTTCGTGTCTTGAGAAGCTGCCCAGAACTGATAGTCTCATAAATGAAATCATTCATCTCAGAACAATCCTCGGACTTTTCATGATCGATATGCTTCACTTCAAGAAGGCACAAGAAATTATCGCGCCAATCGTTGAACTTACTCTAAAAGGTAGTAATAATAAAAGGATAGCTCAAATACTCACCATAATTGGCACACGCGAGTTTGTTGTAGAGGAAAATTTCCCAAAGGCATTTGGGCACTTAGAGGAAGCCTTAAGAATTTCAAAAAAAACAGAAGGCATAGGTACTCTGGCTGTAGCCAGTTATTGGCTCGGGTGCGCTCAAGCTTACAATTGCGACTTTGAGGAGGCAGGTGTCAATATCGGTAGATCGGAGAAAATCCAAAGGGAGACGAAAATTCCCTGGCGAGAAGCAGCTCTTAAAAACCTTTTAAGTTTTCTCGTCTATTATAATCAGGGAAGAATTGACCTTGCTCATGAAACAAACCGCCAAGCTCTTAGGATAGCTGATGAAAGCGGCGATATTTATTCAAAGACGTTCGCCTATTGTTGCCAAGGAGTTTCATGCTTTGATAGAGGCTCTTTTCAACAGGCGTTGGAATTTCTTTCTTTAGGTAGAGAGTTCAGTAAAAAACTTGGTCAGTACTGGTGGGAACCAGGGTCCAACCATTTCTTAGGCGAAGTCTACTTCGAAACCGGACAATACCAAAAGGCGAAAGATCATTATCATAAGGCAGTTACCCTTTTTGACCAGTATGGTAATTGGCCGTCCGCTAATATATTGAGTAAAATAGGTTTGGTGAGAGCTCAAATATTGAACAGCGAAAAGGACTTCAAAATAGAAACTCTTTACCGCTATATTTCTGCTGCTAAGACAAAAGTGTATAAAGGAGAGATTAGGCGATATATGGGTGAGATCTTGTTGAATATAGACGATCATCACATATCTGAAGCGGAGGACTGGATTAAAAAGGCCATAGAAGCGAACAGCAGGAATGGTATGAGGTGGCATTTAGCAAAGAGCCGGGTGCTGTATGCCGAATTTTTTAAACGAAAAGGCGACACTTCGAAAGCCGGGAAACAACTCTCTGCAGCAATTAAAATCTTCAAAGAATGTGGTGCTGATGGGTGGGTGGAAAAGTATGAAAAGGAACTGGCTTCATTACCATAATCCTCAAAAATTTCTTTTAAATCTAAAACTCAATATCTTGTGTTTTAAGTGATTCCAATAAAAGTGCTGATTTGCTATTATCTATTATGAAAATGAACTGTCAAAAGTATTGACATCAATCCTGTGGGAGGCTTGGGACGCCTTTCAAATTTAAAGTCTCCAAGATGATTCAAAGATAAGCTATTCGCACAGCATGAATCAAAAATAGATGCACCGCACACTTTTCATGTCAATTTGGCTGTCAAGTGTATCTTGCTCATCCAATATTTGATTTATCCTTATTTTTTCCCTTCGGCCAAAACTTCTGCAATATGTTTGACTTGAATTTTGCTTCTACGTTTGTCCATTCCGCCACGAAGCTGTATCACACAGCCTGGACAATCTGTTACCAGAAGCTGGGCATCGGTGTCTTCTATGGTATCCAGCTTTTTTTTGAGGATTGCCGAGGATATTTCAGGAAAGTCGACTGAATAGGAGCCGCCGAACCCGCAGCAAACATCTTCGTCTTTGGACCGTACATATTCATAGCCGGCTAGTTCAATAAGTTTGCGGGGCTCCTCGACAACATGCAAACCCCTGCAAAGATGGCAGGGGGAATGATAGGCGACTTTTTTGTGGATTCCCTCAAATTCTTCAGCAGAAACGTTTAATACGTTTACCATAAAGGAACTGAAATCAATAATTTTATCTGCGAATAACTTTAAGCTGGCCAGTGTATCAGGATCCTCCTTAAATATCTTGGGATAATTGTGCTTGAGGTGAGAGGCACAGGAAGCACACAGGGTAAGAATGTAATCGTAATCTCGAGGCTGCATGGCCTTTATATTCTGAAGAGCCACTTCTTTGGCTGTTTCTTCTTCCGCCATCATTAAGGCAGGTAATCCACAGCAGGTTTGTTCCATAGGAAATTCCACCTGGACATCATGGCCTTTAAGTAATTTAAACAGCGCTTTGGCCTGTTCAGGATAAATGAAATCGATGGCGCACCCGGCGAAAAAACCGATGGTATATTTAGGCTGGACCACTTGAGGACGCAACTGTTTCCATTGATCTCTGAACGAAGTTTTGGCAATCACCGGCAGGCTGCGAAATCCGTGTTCCTTTTCAAAAAAATGCGGAAGGTGCCGGATCATCGGCTTATTTTTGGCAAGCGGCTTTTGTGCAAGATAGGCATGGCGCAGTATAAAATGAAAAAGTTTTCGGTTTTTCATGACCTTGGCCAGCAGTAAATTTTTAACCGGTGTTTTTCCTTCCTGATCCAATACCGCTCGATAGGTCTTTTTAATAAGATGAGGAAGATCAATATCCACCGGGCATACTTCTTTACAGGCCTGGCAGTTAATGCAGTTTCGTACAATCGCCCGGTCGTTTTCCTTGCCGTGGTAAAAAAGGGTTAGAATTAGACCGATAGCCCCGATGTAAACATGACCATATTTATGTCCCCCCACCTTGCTGTAGACAGGGCAGACGTTGGCGCAAGCCCCGCAGCGGATACACCTGAGGGCTTCCACAAAAACAGTGTCCTTGGCCAGAGCCAGTCGCCCATTGTCCAGAAAAACAATATGCATTTTCTTACGGTTCGACGGCGCAGAACTGCATTCGGTGGCACCCTTGATCCAGGTAACATAAGAGGTAATCGCCTGGCCGGTTGCATTCCTAGGAAGAACCTTGAGGATTCGTAACATCGATTTCAAGTCAGGAATCAACTTGTCATAGCCTACCAGCGCGACATGAACCTTTGGTAATGTGGTTACCAGGCGCATATTCCCTTCATTGGTCACCAGCCCGAGCGTTCCTGATTCAGCAATGGCAAAATTGGCTCCGCTGATCCCCATATCCGCCTCTAAAAAGGCCAGTCTAAGCTCTTGCCGGGCAACTTTCACCAGCTTATCGATATTTTTTGAGTCTTGTTTTTTTTGGGTCACCTCTTCGAACAGGTCGCCCACCTGATATCGGGAAAGGTGGATGGCTGGCATAACCATATGGGACGGTCCCTCGTGTCGCAATTGGATAATTCTTTCTCCCAGGTCGGTTTCCGTCACAGTAAAGCCTTCTTTTTCCAAATAGTCGTTAAGAAAGGTTTCTTCGGCGGTCATCGATTTGGCCTTAATGATCTTTCTTACGTTATTTTCTTTGCCAATATCAGCAATAATCTCATTGGCTTCACGGGCATCTTGGGCAACATGAACCTTGGCTCCGGCCGCTTCTGCATTTACTTTGAATTCTTCAAAAAGGTCCATAAGACGAGGCAGGACCGCATCTTTTCCCGCAGCAATTTCCTTTTTGATCCCTTCAAAATCGATACCTTGATAGACGGTGGGGCGGTTTTTCCGGTATACTGTATTGAAAGTGTCTAATGCGGTTCGCAGGAACTGATCTCCCAAAGCTTCCTTGAGTTGCTGTTTGTACGATTTCGTATCCTGGGCTGTTTTGATCATCCCTGCTATTCCTCCATAATAAGAAGGTGCAATTCCTGGGGACCGTGGACACCGATAGCCAGCACCCGCTCGATATCTGCCGTTCTGCTGGCACCGGTAATAAAGGCATAATATAGGGAAGCATCTGTTGTTAAGGTGGCATTCATCTCGCTTTCAATGCTGGCGCTGTCCGGCTTGATTTTTGAAGCCGGCAACACGGCCACGTGGATTTCGGCAAGCATGGTAGCGATCCGAACATCCTCTGCTGTTGAATCAAGTACAAGCGTGCCGGTTTCAGCGATACCCCAGTCAACAGGGGTAAGAGAGGTGTGGATCTCATTGGCATGCGGCCTTAAGGGAAATTTTAGTAATTTAAGCCCTGCCGTTTGACACTGTTTTTTTAAAAGGTCTCTCTCTTGAGTCTCTAGTCCGGTGGCAGCAATTGTTTTGCCTTCCTGTTTCTGTGTTAAATCAACGGTGTAATGAAAAGCGTCTTCTATACGATTAATTTTTGCGACAACGGTCTGGACGGCTTCGGCTTTTTCTTTCATTCGTTGAATGATATCTGTGTGTTGCATGGGACCTCCGCATGAGAAAACTGTCTGAGTGTATTAGAGATCGTTTAAAACGGAATATATTCTTTAGAAACAAACAGTCGTTTTTCCATCTTAGCTCGGTTCGACCGGGGAATTGCCTATGGGCCCGTTACAATACTTAATAAATAAGATCAGTGACTTACACGCCCCCTATCTTCTCAGTTAAACCCATACAGGCAGAGGCGATCAACGCTGCCGTGGGATTTTGTTCTTTGGGGCTGGCTCAAAACCAAGTGAAGCGAGATAGCTGCCGTACGCTCATTTCCAGATAGGATTGTTAAGTATTGTAACGGGCCCATAGGCAATTCCCCGGTCGAACCTTTGGTCTCAGGCTTCGTTGTGTCCAGTCGGGCAAGAAAATTTATAAGAAACAGTAAAAAAGCCAATATTCTCAAAATTGCTATCATTTAATCGGCTTACTTCCCGGTTACTCTGAAAATTAAACCTAAACTGAGGGCCGCCGCTTCAAGCCTTGGCCAGCTTCATTGTCATTTCGGCACCTATTCTCCGTTTTCCACGGTATATCACACCTTGTAACCTTTAGAGCCTACTCACTCATTTGGTAGGTATCTTTCAATACATAAACAAAATCGTTCCATACCCTGGAAAAACGCTTTTCATCAGCGACCGGCTTCTTGATCATTTTCATGCAATATTCCATCTGCTGACTGGTGCTGCTCGTCTTGGAATAAAGCTGGAGGGCAAATTTGGAAAAATCCCTGACCATGAAATCAAACATCTGGTCCAGAAGATCATCTTCAACATTGTCAAGCTTTGCCTTTTCAATCAGTAGCTGTCCGTAAGCAACCAGAGTAAAAAGCTCCCCCAGTGTCAGCAGAAAATCGATATCCTTTGCCTGGTCTTTATCGGGCGTGGCTTTTAGGAGAAATTCCTTGAGAACTTCTATCTGTGATTTGAATACGTTTACATTGGGAAGTTCGATGCTGTTATAGGCAAGATTGTAATCGTGGAAACGGATACCCCCCAGCCCCTTTGTAGGACCCTGGTTAAAAAGAAATTGGTCATTGCTCAGGTCATCCCGTTTCGCTATCGCCGTAAATTCATCAGGATTAAAAAAGTAGTTTGCCATGAATTTAATGATGAGCGACATATTTACATGAACGGTCCCCTCCAGTTTGGGGAGCGCCCGGATATCTCTTGCCGCCGATTCAAAATACATATCCTTTTCAAAGCCTTTGGCGGCGATGACATCCCAGATCAGATTGATGACTTCCTCACCCTGGGTGGTGACCTTCATCTTTACCATGGGGTTGTAAAGCAGGTATCGTCTGTCATCTTTTGCTGCACTTCGCATATAATCCGAAGCCCTTAAAGCAAACAGCTTCATTGCTGCCAGGCGGGTATATGCATCCACGAATAATCCTCTAATGTGGGGAAAATCTGTCACCTGTTTATTGTAAAGCCTGCGATGGGCCGCATGGGTGATGGCTTCATAGAATGCATGGGTGCAGATACCGATTGATGCCCATCCAAGATTATACTTGCAGATATTGATGGTGTTAAGACACGAATCCCATGCCTCCCGGCCCACGGTAAGGATATCTTCCTCTGTGATGGGATAGGAATGAAGCCCAAATTCAGCCACATAATTTTGTGAATTGGTGACGTTTTTAACCAGATCAAACTTTTCATGCTGTGAATCGACCACAAAAAAGACATACTCATCGGTTTCTGAATTTTTCCCGAATACGGAGACCAGGGCAGCCTCATTGGCATTTCCGATATAGTACTTTCCGCCGTCCGCCATGTATTTTCCTTCACCCAGCGGGGTCAGCATCATATCTGTTGAATAGATATCGGCACCATGTTCTTTTTCAGAAAGACCGAAGGCGAATATACCGCCATCTTTCAACAATTGCGCAGTTTTCTGCTTTACCGCCTCATTTTTTCCCATCCAGATGGGACCCAATCCCAGCATGGAGACCTGCCAGGTGTACCAGTAGCTCAACCCGTAAAAACCGAGAATCTCATTAAAATAGCAGATACGGAAGGTATCCCACCGGGAATCTTCGTCCCCGTATCCGGCCGGCGTCATAAGAGTTGCAAAAATCTTTTCCTTTTTTACAAACTCTATAAAATCGGCATACCATATGCGCTCATGGTCGTCTTCTTTAAGTTTTTTCTTTCCTTTGTTTTCAAAAAACGCGATGGTTTTCAGCATAATCTCCGTTGATCTTTCATCGAGATGCTCATACTTCTGCATCTTGGGGTTTAAAAGAATCATCATTTTCTCCTTGCACTAGTAATCAACTATAATTTGTTTTGTTTTCATCCGTGGTAACTGCTGATAAATTCTGGTTTCATCAAACATGGGTTTAAAATGCGCTTTTCTCTCACAGTCTTCAGCCTATCCACCTGGGTAGTTACGCTAAAGGCAATATAAGCAATTTGTGCAATATAAATCAAGAATAGATATACTGCACACGTTTAACGTCATTTTCTTTATTAAATTTTAAACCGGAGAAATGTCCTCTTACCACGGATTCGGGCGGAATTAACCGACGTTACCGAACATCGTTACAACTTGACATATAACTTTCAATTTTCTATATTTCTTTTACCAAAAAGGAGTTCTTATCTATTCCAGCGCTTGCTATATTCATCATATGACTGTATTTCCCGGCTTGAGATCTAAGGCAAAAGCTCCCTCCACTGAAGCTGTTTCCTCTTTGGCAAACTGATTTAAAGATCTCACGGTTTGAAGCAGGGTTCCCACAAGAGGGCCGAACCAATGAGTATCCGGCTGGATAAAATACTTTGTGCCACCGATTTTTCACCCTTTTCCACGGTTGCATTGCGTTACGGAATTAACCTGGCCCTTCGATTCGATTCCCATCTGTTAGTATCCCACACCATTTGCTTTCCGCGTAATCAAATATACGGCACTGCTTCATCTGCACGGGGCAGTGAGCAGGAAGAGCAGGAAAAATACGCTTTAAAAAAAATCAATCAGTTTATGCGAAACCAGAGACTAAGCTGGGAACCCCTGGTGACGCACGGTGAACCTGTAGATGAAACCACCCGTTTGACCGATGAGAAGGATGTAGATCTGATTGTTGCAGCCAGTCATGGGCTTTCCGGGTGGAAACGGCTTGTGATCGGAACGGTGATTGAGCGGATGGCCCGCAGGCTTACCAGACCCCTCCTGGTGACCCGGGTGGCTGAAAAAATGCTCCCCAAAGAAAACCTTTTACAAACACCGCTTAAAATCAAAAAAATTTTAACGGCTTGCGATTTTTCATCCGAATCACCAGAGGTTATCGAATACGCCCTGAATTTCGCTCATAAATTTAATGCCAGACTGTACCTTTTGCATGCCATTGAAGCGCCAATGGATGAGGACATTGTGAATCCAACTGATGCACCCTATGGAGAGGTACAGCAATTTTTAGAAGATGAATTACGTAACAAACTGGCAAATCTCGTCTCTGAAAAAGATGCCAAAGCCTGTGACCTGAAAACCGTTCTAGTTCACGGACTCCCCGTTGAAGGACTCTGTTCATATGCAACCGAAAACCAAGTTGATCTGATTGTTTTAGGTGTTCGTCATCGTGGCGCTTTGGGAAAAATGATAATCGGCTCTACCACCGAGGCTGTGCTCCGCTGTGCGCCGTGTTCTGTGTTGGCGGTACCGCCGACCGTTTTCCCTGGCCGAAAGGCAGATGGAAACACCAGAAATAAAAAAAGACTGAAAACCGGAATTGTGAAGGATAAAAGATACTTAAACCATTTAACAGGAGAGGGTCATCTTGAAAGTCACCAAAGACTGGAAGCGATCTATACCATGCTTGACGAACCGGATATGGACGGGTATTTTGTCTCCCTTGATCCAAGGCCCGCTGAAAGGGAAGAGCTCCTTCTGCTGCATTCCCCGGAGTATATCGACAAAATTGCTTCCACGGCAGGCAAAGACGCTTTTTCCTTAACACCTGATACCCATACCTCACCGGGGTCTTATGAAGCGGCCCTTTTTGCTGCCGGAGGATTATTTGAAGCCATTTCCAGAGTGGTTTCAGGTGAATTGACAAATGCCTTTGCCCTGATCCGGCCTCCCGGTCACCATGCCGAAAGGAGCCGCGGTATCGGATACTGCCTGTTTAACAATGTGGCCTTAGGCGCCATGTTTGCACATCAATATTTAGGGCTTAAACGAATTCTTATTGTCGATTTTGACGTCCACCACGGAAACGGAACCCAGCATTTTTTCGAGCAAAACCCCCGGGTTCTATTTTTTTCCACCCATCAGTATCCTCATTTTCCCGGCACCGGTTCTTTTACCGAAACCGGGCTTGGAAGGGGGGAAGGCTATACGGTAAACGTCCCCCTTGGCAAAGGCTATGGAGACGGTGAATTTATCGCTATATATGAAAAACTGCTCAGACCCATTGCCCTGGAATTTCAACCGGAACTCATCCTCGTTTCTGCCGGTTTTGATATCCATAAAAGCGATCCCATGGGTAAAATGAAAATCACCACCAAGGGTTTTGCCGGACTGACCCGGTCTATCATGACAACAGCAGACATCTGCTGCGACGGAAAACTGGTTTTTTCCCTTGAGGGAGGATATCACCTAAAAACCATTGGTAAATGTGTAAAGGAGGTTTTAAATGAGCTGGCAGGGCATACGCTTTGCCCAATACCGGAACTGAAAGGCAGGGATAGCCGGAAAAAATTCGATTACGTTTTCAAGCGTTGCAAGCATGTGCATGAACAGTTCTGGAAAAACCTGTAGGGGGATCTCATGAATAAAATTAAGATCATGGAGTCATCGGTAGCAAAATGGAACCGGATTATCGACGGTAAAGGTTCGGATGGGGGGGTGCTCGACTGTCCCCCATGCAGAATTTTCTACATGCTTTTGTGTATCGGATGTCCCATTGCCGAATATACCGGGAAAAAATTTTGTAAGGGATCCCCATATATTCCCTGGTACTGGCACCAGAATAACGTCCATGCCAAGATTAAAAAAAAGGTTTACTGTCCTGAGTGCCTCCGCCTGGCGACCGATATGAGAGATTTTATGATAGAAATAGTCGAAAGCCTGAAAGAAAAAGAAGAGGGAAAGGCAATCATATCAGGAAAAAACAAAAGTTCTGTTGGAACTGACTCGATGGAAAAGAAAAATTGTGAGATTAACAAGTGACCGATAGTCTATTGGGTGTAATGGCGGCAGCTGCAGTTACCGTTGAAATTGGATTGTTGCTTTTGGCCGGGTTCGCCATGTTTAAAAGCTGGGGACATACTTTTGCCGAAGCGGCTGCTTATGCCTTAATACTTACACTTATGCTGCCGTCATTCCTGCTGCAGGTTGCTTTTTTGGCTGGAAACCCAACCATTTCCATGGGGGCAGAGGCTGCAGTCACTATACTGGCTGCCATTGCAGCCTACCGGTTGCGTCGATATGTCAGCCAGGCCTGGTTTACCATACGGACCTTTGTCTCAGGACATCCGGTTGCAAGCACCGTTCTTTTAATCTGCTTTGGCTATCTCGCCACCCAGGCATTTCTTCTTCCACCTGCGGGTGTTTACTGGGAAAACCTGGGACAGGTCCTCAGGTTCCAACAACAGGACACCCTTTTTGCTAACGAAAATCAGGCACTTTTTCCGGTCAATATTCTTCTTCTTCCCCATCTTTTTCTACGTTTTCATACGGATATGGGGATCGGTGTTTTGGGCATAATGGCTTATCTTTCCATTGGCTTTTCCACTTATGCCCTTGCCCGACGTTATTCATGGCCCCCAACGGCTTTTACCGTCACCATGCTTGTAATGAGTTTTCCCAGGTTTGTATATATGGCAACCTCTCCAGGGTACGAAATCATTCCCGCAGCTGTTGCTGTTTTCTGTCTTCTGGCCATTTATCGCGTGGTAGAACAGCCAAATATAAAGGATCTGCTTTTTTTATTTCTCAGTATCCTGTTTTGTATCTCGGGAAAATGGATGTGTCTGGCCTTCACCGCCATTATTTTGCCGCTCTCACTGATCCTGCTTTTCCGCCGCCATGGCGCTTTGGCATGGTGGAAACTGATTAAAGCTCATCAATGGTCCGCACTGTTAACCTTGCTTCCGGCCGCGATCTTTTCCCAAAGCTGGCTTTTTTTATACAATTGGGTTTACCGGGGAAGATGGTTGGCCAAGGAAAGCACGTCGGATTTTGCATATAACACCGATGGCCTTTTGGGAGCGCTGGCAAATATGATTCGCTACTTCATTGAAAGCGCTCATTTTACCAGACCGATAAATCATATCTGTCAATGGATGGTTCATTTCAGTATGGCGGACAGTTTTCAAAAAATTTACGATTTTTTATTTGCACCCCTTTGGGGAAACATCGGAGCAGCAGCTTCTTTTAAAATAGCCTGGGTGCCTGCCGAGACTTTATCATGGTTCGGCCCTTTCGCTTTTTTGCTGGTCATACCCGCTGTTATTTATGCATTGGTGCGCGGGCCAAGGCGACTGAAATCAACGGCAATTGCACTGGTTGGCTATCTATTCCTGCTGGTGTTGATCCCGGCCTGGAATTCCGAAAATGTACGTTTTTTCAGCATATTATACGCATGCGGTGGTTTTTGCATCGCGTTTTTCCTTCCCCCCTGGCGATTTACCAAACGCGGCAAAAAGGGCCTGCAAATTGCAAGCGCCTTGCTTATGGTATATGCATGTTCCTGCAATATGCTGAAGCCGATTGTCGGGATTGAGCCTGTACGTATTGGCATGATCAATTTAGCTGCCGGTAATTATCTGGATTCCGCTCAATTTTTTCATGAAGCCGCAGAAAAAAGTGTGTGGGTGAGCAACGACTGGGGACGTGACCGTTTTGCGGCGGCAAAACATCTTTTTGGGGATAACCGGGTGGCCGAATGTGCCGGCCTCTTCGCTAGGGGATCGAAAGTCGGGGCCTGCTACAAAAACCCTTCTTTAATATATCCCTTTATGCTGGCCTGCAAGGATGTCGACTTTTTTCTGTTGCCTTCACAAAAAGTAGCCGCTGAAAACAAAGTTGCGCTTTACCAGCCGGATTATCTTCTTGGCATTGATACTGACCTGCCGTTTCGCCCGGTCGGATCCCGCCCATTAAAGACCTGGCCATCGGGAAAGGCGGATTCAGCCTTAAAAGGTGTCTTGATTCAGCTAAGCAGAAATGATCATGAAACCTAAAGCAAGCTGTTTTTTATTCAAAATCATACTCAACCGTTCGATTTTACGTTATTTTCTGCTTAAGGGAAATCTTAATCTGCTTTTTAGCCGTGTGACGGATTTCACACTGATACTGTGATATATATCATTGCGCTTACCATTGTTCCAATATATACTGTAACCAAATTAGATTGACACCCAGGTCTTATTTAAATATACTTTTCAGGACCGAACGGTGGAAAACAATTTAAAACCACCATCAACCGTGAAATTCAAACTCAGGATGCGTTCAACCAACACTGACACAAAAAAATATTTTACTATGATTCGCATTGCGTCTTTGTATTTGGCGGATGTAGAGCCTCAGGCACAAACAACTCACATGGAAATGGTGTGTAAGGAGGAAAAATGAAGCGTCATCAACCTGCAATAATAATTCTATTATTGGCCATCACTGTTTTAATGGCAGGGTGTGCCTCATCACCGGTCATTGAGCGCAAAGCAGTAGATACGACCATTGACCTTAGCGGACGATGGAATGATGCCGATTCAAGAATGGTATCTGAAGAAATGATCAAGGATTGCCTTGGTCGGCCGTGGCTTCAACGATTCAAGATTAAACATGGGGGAGAACCCACGGTTATTGTTGGTCGTGTTAAAAACCGAAGCCATGAGCATATCAATGTGCAAACCTTTGTTAAAGATCTGGAAAGAGCTTTGATCAATTCAGGGCAGGTTCGGTTCGTGGCATCCAAGGGAGAAAGAGCCGGGATACGCGAAGAACGAAAGGATATGGCCAAACATGCATCGGATGAAACCATGAAAGGCCCGGGCCAGGAAACAGGTGCGGATTTCATGCTCATAGGAGTGATCAATACCATTCGAGATGATATCGGTAAAAAAGCGGTCATGTTTTATCAGACCAATCTTGAACTGATCGATCTGGCATCCAATGTTAAAGTATGGATCGGAGAAAAGAAAATTAAAAAGCTGATTAAAAAGAAAAGTGTGAAATGGTAGGATGCGAACATGAGTATATCGACACCAACGACCAAAAAAGCATTTTTATCTCTTTTGCTGCTGTTGTGCGCCGGGACCGTGATTTTTTCATGTGCCCCTAAGGTCAAGCATTATCCGGTAATCAATCAGCACCTTTCCAATCAGAATTATGAACAGGCGCTAAAGGTGATTAAGGACCATAAAGGGGATTACCCTAAGCGAAATGCCGCTCTTTACTATATGGAAGAGGGAATTCTGGCCCATTTTGCTTTGCGGTATAAGGAAAGCAATGAAAGTCTTTCCCGGGCGGAACAGATTATGGACGAGCTGTATACCCGGTCCATTTCAAAGCAAACAGCGTCATTTTTTATCAATGACAACACGATCCCCTACCGGGGAGAAGACTTTGAGAGTGCGATGGTCAATCTTTTCATGGCCTTAAACTATGTTGGCCTGGGTCTTAGGGATGAGGCCCTGGTGGAGGCCAGAAAGGTAGATAACAAGTTAAATATTATTAACAGTCGGTACCCGGAAGATAAAAAAAATGTTTACAAGGAAGACGCTTTTATTCGATTTCTCATGGGCGTCCTGTACGAAGCCGACAGTGAGGATAACGACGCATTTATATCTTACCGTAAATCGGAAGAAATATACCGGACCGACTATCAGCAAAATTATGGTGTTTTACCCCCGGTTTTATTAATTGAAAACCTGCTTTCTTCCGCCAAGGCAATGGATTTTGAAGTTGAGCTGGCGGAAATACAAACACAATATTCAAATGTCGCTTTTATGCCTCCGGCCCAAAAAAGAGAAATGGCCGAAATCTACCTGATTCATTATAACGGTCTGGGCCCGGAAAAAGTCGAAAGACGCTGGGTCGTCCCGCTGCCGGACGCATATGTTGTCAAAATAGCCTACCCAAAGTTTAAAAAAAGAAATTATCAGATTGTCCGGGGAGTAACCACATTGAAAAATATCACCTCCGGGATGTCTTACGAGTTTTCCACTATCTTAATGGAACATATTGGGTCCATTGCGGTTAAGAACCTGGACAATCGCACCGGCAGGATCAAAGCCAAGGCCATTGCCAGGGCAACCACCAAATACCTTGCAACCAAAGCTTCATCCAGGGCAGCCAAGAGGGAAGGAGGTGCCCTTGCCGGTCTGTTGGTTCAGGTGGCCGGCAATGTAGCCAGTGCGGCCACTGAACAGGCGGATACCCGTCACTGGAGACTGTTGCCTGCTGAAATCAGGGTAGGCAAACTAGCGGTTCCGCCCGGAGAGTATGAGGGAAAAATTAATTTCGTCAATGCATCCGGCAGCATAATCTCTTCAAGAAAAATCGAACCTTTTACCGTTGACAGGGGAGAAAAGAGATTTATGACCCACCGGACACTGAATTAATGGTTTAGATTTTAAGTTAACACAATGGGGATGGATATGAATCGATCATACGTACAATTGAAAATTTTAATGCTGTTGCTAGCCGCTTTTGTTCTGATATTAGCGGGCTGCGCTGCTCAAAAAAAGCAGACCAGGATTCCGACGGAAGAAATACAAAACAGAGCCAACCGGTCATTTGATGACTTATCTGCCCATGAAACCGGACAAAGAAGACCATCTGCTGGTAAAGAAGAAAGATATGAGCGTTCATCACCGCCGGCTGAAATAAAAGCCAAACCGTCTGCGGTTCGCGCCCGCAAAGGAAAACGGCCGGACTGGGTGGACGGAGAAAGCAGCGAATACCCTTCTTCTTTTTATATGACCGGTGTCGGCTATGCCCCGGATCGACAAACCGCGGAGAATAAAGCCAGGGCGGAAATATCTAAAATCTTCTACAGTGAGATCGATGCAACCAACCGTGCATATGAAGAATATTTACAAACCACCTACAGGGGGAAGTCAAAGACAAGACAAAGTATCAGTCTTGAAGACATCACCCAAGTATCCACCCAGAAAGTACTTTCCGGAGTATCCATCGCCCAGGTTTACCTGCAAAGCCGGCCGGAAAAACTTTTCTATGCCCTTGCCATATTGGACAGGGAACAAACCAAAAGAATACTCAGCCAAAAAATTGACCAGCTTGACCAGGATATCCAAAAGCTTCTGACCGATAGCCGGCGGGAAAAAGATAAATTGATCCAGATAAAATATCTTAACGCCTGTATCGAAAAACATATTATCAGGCAGGCATATAATACCGAGCTTCGTATTGTGACCCGAACCGGAGAGGGAATACCGCCGAAGATCAGCTTCAGCGAAATGAAAAATCAACTGACCGATATTTTACTCAGGGACTTTTTAATTGTGTTAACTGTCAAAGGGACCCGATCTTCGGATATCAAGGAAGCTCTGGTTGAAGCCCTGAATAAAAAGGGATTCTCCGTATCCGATGATATCTCCAGAGCGAGTGTAGCCGTCCGCGGCAAGGTAAATATCAGGCCCTTTGAACAAGGCTCTTCAGAATGGAAATTTGTGCGGTGGCAGGCCTATTTCGATCTGGTTGATCGGCAGGGTGGCGCCGTATTCGGCAGCATTAAAAAAACAGGAAAGGAAGGTCACTTGAATCTTGCCCAGGCGGAAGAACGCGCGGTGCGAAAGATAAGGAAAACCCTTGCAACTGATATTGCTGATGATATAACCAAGTATATTTATTCTCAGGGTAAATAACATACCATAGAAAGGAGGTGAAAGGCGATGAACAAATCTAAATCGAGTTGTCAACTATTACTAGCTGTTATTACTGCTTTGTTTGTGATTGTAAGCGCTCAGGCTTATGCCTTTACACCCAAGGAGATTTATCAAAAAACTGGTCCCGGAGTGGTGCTTATCCTGGCATCAGAAGGCTCGAGGATGGGCAGTGTGGGCACAGGGTCAATCATAAGGGAAGACGGTCTGATCATCACCAACGCTCATGTTTTTCTCAGATCGGGTTCTTCAAAAAAGCTGAAATCTGATATTGCGATCTTTCTAAAACCGGACAGGGTGACCGGAAACCATAAAAAAGATCTCTCTAAAAAGTACCGAGGCAGGATGGTATCATGCAATATACCGCTGGATCTTGCTCTGGTTAAAATAGTGGATATTAATATACCGCTTACCAGAGTTGATTTTGCCGATGCTGAAAGTGTGGGTATCGGTGATCAGGTTTATGCCATCGGGCACCCTGAACAAGGTGGTCTGTGGAGTTTAACCACCGGTGTGATCAGCGCGTTCCGGGCAAATTATGGCGGAGTACCCGGCAAAGATCTTTTCCAGACGGATGCCAGTATCAATCGTGGCAATTCAGGTGGTCCTCTGCTAGATGAAGAGGGAGTGATGGTGGGGATCAATTCCATGATTGCCAGAAAAGCAACCGACGGATTAACGATTACCGATGTTAATTTTTCCATCAAGTCAAGTGTGGCAATTAAGTGGTTAAACAGCTTGGGCTACCACTTTTCTGCAAAAAGACAGACCGTTGCAGCTGTGCCAACGCCTGTTAAGGAAAAAGTCGTTCAGCCAAAAGAGACAACGCCCACCCCCGAGGCCGAGCCGGTTAAAGAAAAGCCGCGCAAGGAAGAAACGGCTAAACCGGTTCAACCTAAGCCAAAAGTAGTTCAGCCGGTCACACCAAAAGAAAAACCGGCTCAACCGAAGCCAAAGACCGTTCAACCCGCAAAACCTAAGGATCGGCCGGAAAAATTCGGCGCCGATAAAATACTAACCAGGAAAAAACCTTATAAATTGACCGGCCTGCTGAGGGACATGCAGGAAATGGAAGACATGATGGATGATATGAAGGGGAAAGTCAGAAAGTTCAAAAAAAACAAATACTAAGGAGGTAACCATGAAAACAAAACAACTGTTTGTACTTTTTATTACTTTGTCAATGGGAATTCTGCTGATCGCTGGCTGTACATCAACTCCTCAACCCAGTGCCGACACCGCTTCACAGGGACCTGCCTGGGTGATGAAGGGAAGCGGTGCCTTTGATGTGGCCAAAGGAAAAGTTTTTTATGGGGTTGGTGCAGCCTCCGGCATCAGAAACAAAGCTCTTTTACGGCAAACCTCAGATAACAGAGCCCGTGCTGAAATCGCCAAGACCATGGAAACTTACGTGGCAACCCTGGCAAAAGACTATATGGCCTCCACAACTGCCGGTGATATGTCTAAATCTTCGGAAGAACAGCATGTGGAAACCGCTTTGAAGACATTTTCCAAAACCACCCTTCATGGTGCAACCATCGTCGACCGATGGATGGATGCTTCGGACGGAACCATGTACTCGCTTTGCGAGCTTGATCTTTTTTCTTTCAAAGACGCCTTGGAAAAAAGCAAGGAGCTCGACAAACAGGTTCAAGACTATGTAAGGGATAATGCTGAAAAATTGCACGGCGAGATGGAAGAGTTAGAAAATAAATAAACATTTGACTCCAGGCCACCCATCGTGTTGCTGCGATCCGGTGGCCTGGAAACATGAACAGGTGCTCGCCTCATTTCTTACCTGAAACAATCCAAAAATATATTATAACTCAAGTTTCGCACCCCGGTTTGGCGGAAAGTAATGCCCTGACGGCAGGTAACATATAAAATCAGATGTGAATCGAAACGGTTATATTTTTTTCTGTAAGGGGATATGTGGGTCATCTATTACCCCTTTTCGCAGTGTCCGGATAGTTGGGATAGACCGTCCCTTTTTTATTGTTTAGCAACGGATAGACTGTATCCCAACTATCCGGACACGCTGCAACTGATTCAATTCATATCCCCTGGAAGAAAATAATATAACTGTCTCGATTCACACCCTTAACACCAATGGGCGCTTTAACAATTCCGGCTCCACCGTTGATAAGGAGTACGAAACTTGAGTTATAAATTAAGGTTCTTCTTCAATTACAAAATTTTTCACTGCAAAAATGATACTTAAAAGGGGTCGGTAAGTTTTTCGCACTCTGCTCAGTTCGTCCGGAGAAGTGCCCATTTGCCCGTATCGGCCTTAACAAATAAGTCCAGCACTCTGTACACGCCCCCTATCTTCTCAGTTAAATCCATACAGGCAGAGACGATCAACGCTGCCATGGAGTTCTGTCCCTTGGGGCTGGATCAAATCGAATCTCAGTCCGCCTCAGGCGGACCGTACGCCAGTTTCTCGAAATGATTGTTAAGGCCGATACGGGCAAATGGGCACTTCTCGGGACGAACCACTAACAATCATTAAAACTCAATCGGCTTACAAAAAAAGCCATCGCTAAGAAACTCCCCGGCTCCTCACTTAAATCACTTTACTTAACCGTTTTTTCCTGCTATTTTTGTCACACTATCAACCAATGTACTGGAGTTATCTTTTATTTTGCGCAAAATCGGAATCGTAGTAAAAGCAGATAGAAAAGCCGGGAAAAAAGCCGACGAGCTGGAAAAATGGCTGCGTGCCAAAGGAGTTGAAGTTATAAGGCAGGAAAGTCTGCCGCCCGGCCGTCAGCATTTCGCCAAACCAGCATCTTTTGCCCCTGTTGATTTGTTTTGTATTTTTGTTCTTGGCGGAGACGGAACATTTTTAAGCGCCGTTCGATGGATTGGGGACCAGGATATTCCCATTCTGGGGGTTAAATTTGGCGAGGTCGGTTTTTTGGCAGAAACAGTGGAAGAAAGTCTTTTTCACGTCGCCCAATCGATTTTAAATAATGATTTTACCACCAACCCCAGAATGCGGCTTTTGGTGAGTGTGATCCGGGCGGAACAGAAAATTGCCGAAGAAACCGTGCTTAACGATGTGGTGGTAAACAAAGGAACCCTGGCCAGGCTGGCACACATAAAAACCTATATTGACGATCACTATCTGACGACTTATCGGGCGGACGGACTGATTGTATCAACGCCCACCGGCTCAACCGCGTATTCGCTGGCTGCCGGCGGCCCTGTGATTCATCCTTTGGTCCCCGGAATCGTCATGACACCGATTTGTCCCTTTACCCTGACCAACCGCCCTTTGATCATTCCCGACTCAGCAACAATCACCATCAGGCTGGAAAAAAAATCTTCGGATATTATGCTGACGTTTGACGGCCAGGAAGGTATCAGAATCACTGAGCAAGATACGGTTATCATCCAAAAAAGCCTGCGACCCATCCGCATGATCACCATACCGGATCAGCATTATTTTGATGTGTTAAAAGAAAAGTTGCGCTGGAGCGGAGGGCGGGTTTAACTGGCAAGAAAAATACGGAAAGGAGATAAAAATGCCGGATATGGATCAAATGAAAGAAGGAAAAAAGTACTATACCGATGTCCCTCAAAAAACGGAAGGTTTCTTTCTTAAGGGGTCAAATTCGCTTGATTGGGGGATGAAGAACAGACTGGCGCGTATCTTTAACCCTGAAACCGGCCGCACGGTCATGCTGGCCGTGGACCATGGCTATTTCCAGGGACCCACCACCGGTTTGGAACGCATTGATATCAACATCCTTCCTCTTATCCCTTATGCGGATACACTCATGCTTACCAGAGGAATACTGAGGAGTATTGTACCGGCGTCCATCACAAAATCGATTGTTCTTCGTGTTTCAGGTGGCACCAGCATTCTCAGCGAACTTTCCAATGAAGAAATTGCGGTGGATATTGAGGAGTCCATACGTCTCAATGTATGCGCCATGGCAGTCCAGGTATTCATTGGCGGAGAATATGAAAAACAGTCCATCATCAATATGACAAAAATGGTCGACATGGGAAACCGTTATGGCATCCCCACCCTTGCAGTAACTGCGGTGGGCACCGACATGGCTCGAGATGCCAGGTATTTCAGGCTCGCCACCAGGATCTGTGCTGAACTGGGAGCGCAATATATCAAATCATATTATATTGAGGATGGTTTTGAGACTGTCACCTCTTCATGCCCTGTTCCCATTGTCATGGCTGGAGGCAAAAAAATTCCTGAACTTGATGCGCTAACCATGGCCTATAATGCCATACAGCAAGGGGCATGTGGAGTCGATATGGGGCGAAATATTTTCCAGTCTGACTCTCCTGTGTCCATGCTCCAGGCAGTCAAAGCGGTGGTACACCATAATGAAACACCCCAAAAGGCTTTAGACCTGTATAACACCTTAAAAAACCAGGAGTCTGCATAGAAAAAGGTGGCCGTTCAAAGGTTCAACGTTCAACGTTTAAGGTTATGGTCAAGGACAAAATTAAAGGCCCTAAGTATCGTAAAAAATTTGATTTTCCAAGACGTTATCGATGTAACGACAGTTTTCAAAATGGTGCCCTAAGACAAAATGCAACCTCTGAACCCTGAACTTTTGAACTCCTGAACGTTTACAAAGAATAATAGGACCCAAACTGTGATAAGTGCCTTTAATGAAACTGATGCCAAGCAATTGGCGGAACATTATGCCGACATCCCTGAAGGATTGGCTCTTCGGATTTACACTTCCCGACTGATTGGACAAAATCCTCAGTTGGTGCTTCACGGAGGTGGCAACACCTCGGTTAAATTAATTCAAAAAAATGTTTTTGCAGAAAAGCAGGAAATTCTTTATGTTAAGGGAAGTGGTGTCGATCTGGCATCCATTGATGTGCACGGGTTTTCCGGTTTGGACCTGACTCTTCTTCGAAAGCTGAGGAATTTGAATCAGCTCTCGGACGAAGAAATGGAAAACCAGCTGGAAGTTCGAAAGGTTAACTCGTCCTTGCCAAACCCTTCTGTTGAAGCACTTCTCCACGCTTTTCTCCCGCATAAATACATTGACCATACTCACGCCGATAGCGTGCTTGTGTTAACCAATCAGAAACATGGAACAACTTTGATAAAAAAAGCGCTGGGGCCCAAAGTTGCCGTTCTTCCCTATACCTTGTCCGGTCTTCCTCTGGCAAAAGAGGTGGCGTCTCAGTACGAAAAAGATACTGATATAGAGGCCGTTGTCATATTAAATCACGGAATTTTCACTTTTGGCGAGGATGCCAAAACCTCCTATGAAAGAATGATTGATTATGTGAACAAAGCGGAAGCGTTTGTTAACAAAGAAATACAGGGCAAAGCTTTGATGACTCCCTGCAGCGATATTACATCCATAGAAAATATGGACACCGCAATTGCCCGTGTCGCCCAAACAGTGAGGGGTGTCTGCGCCCACCAGGCCTCTGATGGAAGCCTGCGTCGATTTTACGTTGAAACCCGAAATGAACCGGATCTGTTAAAAATTTCTCTTGCCCGGGAATCGAAGACCATTTGCACTTCCGGTGTCCTCACCCCTGATCATGCCATCCGCACCAAAAACCGGATGGTATTTATCGAGCATGTTCCGGACCATGACCATGATCTTAAAAATATAATCACGCAAAAGGTGGAAAGTTTCAAACAGCATTATCATTCCTATTTTAATAAGCAGCTCAAGGAAAAGGGACTTGATCGAAAGCAGCTTGACCCATATCCCCGTGTTTTTCTTATCGCAGGATTGGGATTGATGGGCCTCGGATTTACCCGTAAGGATGCCCGTATCGCTGCGGATATCGCCGAGCACACCGTTCGTGCTAAACTCAATGCCGGTGCGCTGGATGAATATATCCCTATTTTGGATTCCCATATTTTTGACATGGAATACTGGAGCCTGCAGCAGAAGAAATTGCATTTGTCCCTCTCCAGCCCCCTGCTCCAGGGGCAGGTGGCGGTGATTACAGGTGGGGGTGGTGCCATTGGGTTCGGCATCGCTGATCGATTGCTGGCCAACGGTGCGGTGGTGGTACTGTCCGATATTGACCAACCCCGTTTGAAAAAAGTTCGCTCCATTCTGATAGAAAAATACAGCAATAGCCAGGTGGAAGTGGTTCCCTTTGATGTGACCCAGTACTTTTCAGTGGAAAAAGCCTTTGAGAAAATCAGTCGCAGACTCGGCGGGATCGATTTGGTGATACCCAACGCAGGTATCGCTCATGTGGCCAGAATTGAAGATCTTGATCCGGATAAATTGGATCAGGTGATGGCCGTCAATCTAAAGGGAACATTCACCACCATCAAAGCCTCTGTACCGATTTTTAAAAGACAGGGAACCGGAGGAAATATCGTGGTAATCAGTTCAAAAAATGTTTTTGATCCTGGTGCGGCCTTCGGAGCTTACAGCGCCTCAAAAGCAGGCGCCCATCAAATCTCAAAAATCGCCGCGCTTGAACTGGCAGAAATTGGGGTCCGGGTCAATATGATCAATCCTGATGCCGTATTTGGCGATGAAAAAATATCATCCAAACTCTGGGATCTTATCGGACCCGACAGAATGAAGTGTCGAGGGCTTGACTGCCAGGGATTAAAAGAGTACTATCACAACAGAAATCTGCTGAAGGCGAGTGTGCTCGCAGAGCATGTCGGTAATGCAGTTGTTTTTTTTGCCGGTAACCAAACCCCCACTACCGGCGCATCACTCCCCGTAGACGGAGGAATTCCTGCTGCCTTCCCCAGGTGAATGTTGTTGCTGCCATAATATTGACTTATTACTCATTTACAGTATAAAAGGTAAACGTGATTTTTACCCGCAACCCGAACAGTGAAATAATGAAAAAGTTACCGGCTTTCATCCTATTTTTATTGTTTTTATTTTTGTGTCATGCCACCTCAGCGCTCAGTGAAAAAAGTAAAGCGGTGGTACAATATAGACAAAACGGCCATATTAACTGGACCACAGGAATGGTTCAGGCAAAAGGGGTGGCAACGCCATTAAAAAAGAGTTCCGGCAATGCATCTGTTTCCAGCATGAAACTCCTGTCTGATTCAAAGAATAACGCCAGACACAACATGATGAAAACCATAAATACAGTCAGGATCAATTCGCTACAAAAAGCAAAAAATTGCGCCACCATTAAAAATTCAATCGCAAAACAACTGGAAGAAATCATTTACAAGGCCCGCGAAAATGAAAAAATGAGAAAATACCTGTCGGATGGAACCGTTGAGGTTTATTTACAATTGAGTTTGTATGGTGGTTTTGCCCAGCTTTTTCTACCTCAGGAAATTAAACAGATCGAATCGATTAAGCAGGTGTCCGTCGCGGGAAAAAATTCTTCCTCACCACCATCCAAAACTCCCGATTTAAAGTCTTACACCGGTCTGGTGGTTGATGCCACGGGCATATCGGTAAATCCTGCCATGGCCCCCAGACTGCTGGATGAAGACGGGAAGGAGGTTTATGGCGCGGCATTTGCCAGTCGGGAATTTGCGGTACAAAAGGGTATGAGCGGTTACACCAGGGATTTAAAAACCAGCAAAACAGATCCCAGGGTGGGAAATAATCCATTATGCGTCAAAGGATTAAGAACCACAGGCCCCGGGAACTGTGATATAGTCATCAGCAACGCGGACGCTTCCACCCTCAGGCACTCTTCCCAACATCTCGCATTTTTGAAAAAATGCCGGGTAATCATCGTTCTGGATTAATCCGTCAACGTCACTCACCCGCTTTAGTCAACCACATCTTCTTTTTGTGTCATGCGGTATTGTTGCGGGTAAACGGTTGCTCATTTGGTGTTATCCATCGGAACATTCATCTGGAAAAAACCCGTAACTCGCAACCCGTAACACTTGTGTGATAAGCAACTAATAAGTTTAAAAAATGACATTAAAAAAGCTATAAGTGTCATTGTAAGATTAGTACCTGTAGTGATCCGGCTTAAAAGGCCCATTTATCGGCACACCCAGATAATCTGCCTGGAACTGGTTCAGTTTTGTCAGCTTGACACCGAGTTTGCCAAGGTGCAGCCTGGCGACTTCTTCATCCAGTTCTTTGGGGAGTGTGTAAACCTCTTTTTCATGATTCTTGGCTGCAAGCTGCATCTGGGCCATGCATTGATTGGTGAAACTGTTGCTCATAACAAAACTGGGGTGCCCGGTGGCACAGCCCAGGTTCACCAGCCTTCCTTCCGCCAGAATAATCAGAGAACGCCCTGATTTAAGCCTCCACCGGTCAACCTGGGGTTTAATCGTCTCTTTGGTGCATTGCGGATTATCGGTAAGATATGACATCTCAATTTCATTGTCAAAATGACCGATATTGCAGATGATTGCTTCGTTTTTCATTTTTTCCATATGCTTACCGGTGATCACATGGTAACATCCTGTGGCGGTCACAAAAATGTCCCCCATGGGGGCCGCATCTTCCATGGTTACGATCTCATACCCCTCCATAGACGCCTGAAGGGCACATATTGGATCGACTTCGGTAATTAATACCCGCGCGCCGAATCCCCGCATGGACTGGGCACACCCTTTTCCCACATCACCGTAACCGCAAATCACCACTATCTTACCTGCAATCATAATATCCGTTGCACGCTTAAGGCCGTCAGCCAGTGATTCCCGGCATCCATAAAGATTATCGAATTTTGATTTCGTGACCGAGTCGTTCACGTTGATGGCAGGAAAAAGAAGATCTCCGCTTTTTGCCAGATGATACAGGCGGTGAACGCCGGTGGTGGTCTCCTCTGAAACACCGCGAATTTTTGCTGCTATATTGGTCCAGAATTTGGGATCACGCTGGTAACTGACTTTCAGGCGCGCTATCAGACATTTCATGTCAGGGCTGTCGTACTCTTTGTCCAGCAATGCCGGGTCTTTTTCAACAGCCGCACCCTGATGAACGAAGAGAGTGGCATCACCTCCGTCGTCGACGATAAGATCCGGACCGGTGCCGTCGGGCCATGTCAAGGCCTGTTCCGTACACCACCAGAATTCTTCCAGGGTTTCTCCTTTCCAGGCATAGACAGCAGCCAGTCCTTCTTTTGCAACTGCAGCGGCCGCATGATCCTGGGTTGAAAAGATATTGCATGTGGCCCAACGAATATCTGCGCCCAGTACTTTTAGTGTTTTGATCAGCATGGCGGTCTGGATAGTCATATGAAGACTTCCCATCACCTTCAACCCTTTGAGCGGTTTTTCAGGGCCATATTTTTCCCGAACCGCCATCAGGCCGGGCATTTCATTTTCTGCAAGAGCCATTTCTTTGAAACCGAGCTCCGCCTGTGAAATATCGGCCACTTTATACGGGAGTGAAGGATCAACTTCCAACAAACCGTTGGAAATTTCCTTTGTTTTTGCTAACGACATTTTTTGTTCTCCTTAATTCAATTATAGAGGCCGTTTCAAAATGTTCAATTTTGTTCGAGATCAAGGAAGGCGAAAATTTTAACCGCAGGAATACATGAAGTATTTCGAGGATTAAAATTTGAGCCTGACGCAGATATCTGACAAAAGGGGACGTTTTGAAATTGGCTCTTACAGTCCTGCCTTTTCTCTCATCTCATCGGCCTTGTTGGTCTTTTCCCAGGTAAACTCCGGTTCATTTCGACCAAAATGTCCGTAAGCCGAAGTTTTTCGGTAAATCGGCCGTAACAGGTCAAGATAGTCGATTATTGCAGCAGGCCTTAGGTCAAAGACCTCTCTGATTATCTCTTTCACGCGAATCTTGGGAATCACACCGGTTCCCATAAGATCAACCATCACCGAAACCGGCTCCGGCACACCGATGGCATAAGCAACCTGCACCTCGCATTTCTTTGCCAGGCTGGCGGCAACGACATTTTTCGCAATATGTCTGCCCATATACGATGCGCTGCGGTCCACCTTTGACGGATCTTTTCCGGAAAAGCATCCGCCGCCGTGGCTTCCCTGCCCGCCGTAGGTGTCAACGATAATTTTACGGCCGGTAACTCCGCAATCTCCCATGGGACCGCCGATCACGAACTTTCCGGTTGCATTTATAAAGTAACGGGTGTCACCGTCAATCATATCCTGAGGGATCACCTTTTTGATTACCTCTTCTATGATGGCCTCTTTTAACTCTTCATAGGTCACATCCGGTTTATGTTGGGCAGCGATAATAACCGCATCCACGCGTTTGGGCGTACCGTTTTCGTATTCGATGGTGACCTGGGATTTGCCGTCAGGCCTTAAAAAATCAAGCACGCCGTTTTTTCGCACCACAGCCAGACGCTGGCATAACTTGTGGGCATACATGACGGGCATCGGCATCAGTTCAGGTGTTTCATCAGAGGCAAACCCAAACATGAGGCCCTGGTCTCCTGCACCCTGCTCCTTGAACAGGCCTTCTCCGGTATTTACTCCCTGAGCGATGTCCGGTGACTGATGGTCGATACTGGTAACGACCGAACATGTTTGCCAGTCAAAACCCATTTTGGATGAATGGTACCCGATATCACGGATGGTATCGCGAACCACCTGGGGCATATCAACATAACAATCCGTGGTTATTTCACCGGCAATAAAGGCAAGGCCGGTGGTCACCAGAGTTTCACAGGCCACCCTGCATTTTGTGTCCTTTTCCATAATTGCATCAAGTATTGAATCGGATATCGCGTCTGCGACTTTGTCCGGATGTCCTTCTGTAACGGATTCAGAGGTAAAAAAGAATTGCTCGTTTCCCATAAAAGTCTCCTTTGTTTTTGTCTTATCGGCATCATATCGGTATGACTTTATCGAAATGATGTGGATGGTTTTTTTTAATTCGGATTAAGTATCATATTATCTATTAAGCGAGTTTTGCCTACGGTTACCGCCAGGGCCATGAGTACCGGTTTGTCGATGGTTTGAACCGCTTCAAGGCATTCGGGATCACATATTGAAATATAATCTATTTGGGTCTCAGGGTAGGAAGTGATCAACTTGGTTGCAGTCTGTATGAGCTCCTCGGCATCTTTCACTCCGTCTTTCAGTATATTTTTAGCTTTGACCAGGGATTTGTAAAGAGTCAATGCAGATGGCCGCTGTTCCGCGGTTAGATAGTTGTTCCTTGAGCTCATGGCAAGGCCATCGGGTTCTCTTACTGTCGGACCGGCGACGATTTTGATATCAAAATTCAAATCTTGAACCATTCGCCGAATAACCATAAGCTGTTGGTAATCCTTTTCACCAAAAATGGCCACATGGGGTTTAACCATGTTGAACAGCTTGGCCACAACCGTTGCCACCCCTTTAAAAAATACGGGTCTTGAGAGTCCGCAAAGATGATTGGGGAGTTTTTCCAGTTCTATATATGTCTGGAATCCTTCCAGGTACAACTCCTGCCGGTCCGGGGTAAAAACAACATCCACCCCCTCTTTTTCTGCAAGCTGAAGATCCCTTTCAACATCCCGGGGGTAGGCTTCAAAATCTTCCTGGGGACCGAACTGGGTAGGGTTGACAAAAATACTTATGACCAAGTCATCATTTAACTCTCTCCCTTTTCTCATCAGGGAAAGATGTCCTTCATGGAAAAAACCCATGGTGGGAACAAATGCAATGGTTTTGCCCTGGCGCCTGATTTGATCTGAGCGTTTTTGTATCTCTTCTGCTTTGTGTATGATCCTAATGATTTTACCTCAACACTCGGTTTGCTTAAACAACTAAACTAAAACAGGAACACATAAATGTCAATATATGATAAAAAAGAGCTATTTTATCAAGTCATAACTGTTAAGGTAACACAGCTCTTTTTAATCCGTATTCAATTATAATACTTTGGTAAATAATCTCGGAATTTTATTTTGAAGGTTAACTTAAAAGCCCCGTTTGCAAGGTGTCTGGTAAAATCATCACGGTGTGATACTTCTTAAATCAAGTTGCCTGCAACATGTTTTCAGGAATATTTTTTTGTTTTTGCGCAATCAGCACAAAATAATTTAGTGGGGTTCCATCCTGGCAAAATCTGTGACGATAACGTTTTTTGGATTTCATACTAAAAACACCGCTGTCTGTCATATCATTAATCAGCTTCGCAAAACCTGTTCGATCTTTTTTGCTGCAAAACTCATCCTTTATATTAAAGGCGACCCATCCCGTTTCTGAAATTATATTGTAGGCCTCGGCAAATGCCTCGGGCGGTATATCGTCGAACCCCAAGGCTGCGACTACCGTCATGCAGTTTGGAGACCACTTTTCGATTTTCTCTCTTGCTACATTAGACAGCCTGGTCAGATCTTCAATTAAATAATCTTCGTAAATTTCCGGCCGATCGCGTTCAATTGCTTGGGCGGCTTCTTCGATGATGTCTATTCCGAACACCGCATCGGCACCAACTGATTTAAGTTCTTCACCCACCATGCCGTTGCCGGCACCCACATCAAGCACTTTCAAGTCGGAAATATTCATCGGGCTGTTTTCAACCTCTTTTACAAGTTCGGAGCAAACAACATTGGGCGAGTCGCACTTGTATTTGTCATAAAAAAGATATTCATAAAGCCCGGGGACTTTGTATATCTCGTCATAATCATGAGCCCTTATCCGCTTTTCCACCCCGTTGTATTCGATAATAAAAGGCTCTTCCCCCTGCCGCACATTTTTAGCTGTCTCAGGTATCCTTAACTTAAAATTATTTTTTTCCATTTCTATCCTCCTTTAAATCTAAATGTATAATAAAAGTTTAAATTGTTTATTATAATAAATTATGAATATATAAATTATGAATTCAAAATATTACAAAAAAACTTAACCGTTTTCTTCCGGCATTTCATTCTATTCAATCATGCCGTATCCGCTCGAGAATCAGTAAACTTAAGGCTGCAAATATTAACAGGAATGATCGGGCAGAAAGTTAAATGAGCAAAACTTTTAAGTGAAAAAATTAAAGACTATAAATTTTTATATGGAATATTTCAATTAAAAATATTTCTTGTTAAAAATTTTTTTATTCGATATTTATCTTTTTGTCAATTGATTTTTTCAAATTTTTAAATCGCTATTGAATTATCTGGTTGATTTTTTCTGAAAATGGGATAAATCTAGGCGGAATATAGGGAGATAGATATCATGCTCGAACAAGCCGACTTAAAGATTATCATGCGCCTTCGGCAGATCATTCAGGAGATGTCGCGTCATTCCAAATACCTTCTGGAAAAATACAAAATTACCATACCACAGCTGATCTGCCTGCAGGAAATTTTTCAACACGGACCGATTTCTTTGAGCGCGTTAACAAAAATCGTTTTTTTAAACAACAGTACGGTCACCGGCATTGTTGATCGCCTTGAGAACAGAGGCCTTGTTCAACGGACCCGAATCAGCAAAGACCGGCGACAGGTTCATGCTGAAATTACCCAGGCAGGTATCGAATTTATTGAAAAGTCGCCCCCGCCATTGCGAAAAACTTTTTTTAATCGCCTGGCAGAACTTGACGATGAAAAGATAACACTCATATTGTGGTCTTTGGAAATGATCGTTGATATGCTTGGCCCGAAAAAAGAACTGTTGAAAGTACCGGTCCCTCCTGCTCATTTTGACGAGCCCAAAGCGGAAATTGCGCCTTCAGAGGGAATTACACCATCAGAGGAAATATAGGCGACACCTGGTGTAATTATCGCTGCACCTTCGGAAAATTAAATTGCAAGTCCACCATGAATAAAACCGCAAATAAATTCCTGAAGCGCTCTTAGCCTGCTGTTTTAAAAAAAGTCATCTTGTCTTGCCACCAACGATGTCCGTCCGGCTGAAATTTATTTGACATATGAACTCCCTTTTTTTATAAATCACCGGGGTAAAAAACCTGTTTTATACCGCTTGCCATAAATATGTTCCGAAATATGGAATTTCGGTATAAGTGGTTGTAGAAAAAACGTTTCCATAACGGAACGTTTTTTTGACAACCACTATACAAGTTCATTGTTTTCATCTCAATACTGAAAGGAGTCTTAAAATGAGAAAATACTATTTGATAGGTCTTTTGCTTTCGGTCATGCTTGTTTTTGGTTGTAAGACGACTCAATCAACCTCTTCAAAATCGGTTTCCAAGCCGGTTGCCCCAAAAAAGTCTGTTTCCATCTATGTTTTAGTGGACCGGGGAATTAAGGCGAACATGAATGCTTTCGTCAAGTCACAGTACAATTCTCTCGGTCTGTGGATGGAAAAGGATCTTGTAAATATACTGGAGAAAACTGGATATAAGCCGTACCTGATACAACATAGAAAGGCTTACAAACGCGGTCCAGGAAAATATCTGCTTAAAGTGACCATTACAAACTTTGGCGGAGGTGCTCCAGGTGTGCGAAGGGGATGGAGATATAGGAGATATGGAGGCGGTGTTGAAACTTTGGATACCCGTTACCAGTTGTTCGGCAGAAGTTCAAAACCTTTTCTTGCCAAAACCCATGGAACAAGTTCCAGCAGGGGTTGGCGTCGCTGTGCAAGAAAACTAAACGAAGATACCGTCCAGGCTGTCACTAACCGATTAAACAAAATTAAATAATCGTCTAAGTTTCGCACTTTGTTGTTTGTTCAAAGCCATAGACGGTAAGGAATACACACAAATTGTGTCTCACCGTCTTTTAACAGCGATGTAAATATAAGATGCAAGGTATAGATAATATTATATGACCGATTTAAGCACAACCGGAAAAAATTTTGATTTCTGGCAGAATCATTCCTTTAATTACCTGCAAATGGCTTTTCGCACTGATAAGCGGGAAGTCGTTCATCACCCGGACGGTTATGGAAAAAGAACCGGACAATGTGGTGATACGGTTGAAATATTTTTAGCTGTCCGCCATGATAAAATAGATTCGGTATCATTTCAGACAGACGGCTGTATAAACACCAATGCCTGTGCCAATACAGTGGCATGCCTGGCGGAAGGCAAACATATCGATCAGGCATGGGAAATTTCGCCTGAAACAGTCATTGATTATCTCGGCACATTGCCTGCTGAAAAAACCCACTGTGCGGAAGTTGCTGTGGGTGCTTTTTATCTTGCTCTGGCCAATTTACGAGAACTGAAACGAAGTCCCTGGAAAAAGCATTACCCGCATCAGATGATAAAAAGCAGATGAAACCATTGCAAAACATTCCCCATTTTACAACAACGCGGGAAAACAAATTTTTTCATTTATTCTTGACATGAATTTGCAAGTTGTTTATAGCTTTCACTTCAAAGAAGGTACTTTGATACTAACATAGGCTAAAGACTGACATCCGGTAGTTTACTCTTCAACGGGCACCAACAGGCAGTTTAGGAATCGCGATAGGAATGGGGCTGAAAGATTTATTAGAAAAGAAAAAATCCACCATTACCAAAGACTGGTTTGAAGCGGTTGCTGCCACGTATGCGCCTGACGCAGCTGATTTTTTTAAAAGACAGAAAGATCCCTTTGCCAATCCTGTAGGAAATACCATCTTTAACAGTATAAAAAAACTGTTTGACGAGCTTCTATCGCAGATGAATCGCGAAGAAATAAAGTCCTGTCTGGACCCCCTCGTCCGGATTAGAGCTGTTCAGGATTTTTCCCCCTCAGAAGCCACCTCATTTATCCTATCTTTAAAGAAAGTGATTATTACACATTTAAAAAAAGAACTTCGTGATACACAAATTTTTAATGAATTTTTGCAATTTGAAGAAAAAATTGACACCTTGTGCCTGATCGCCTTTAATATCTATGTTGAATGTAGAGAAAAAATTTATGAATTAAAGGTAACTACGGAAAGAAATAAAATATACAGTGCGTTTGCACGAGCGGGTTTAATAGATGATGCTCCGGAAAATAATCCTAATCTTAAAGCGTTATAATAATACAGTCACCTGGCAGCAAAATATTACATGATTTATTGTATGTTGTCACGGAACCCTAAGTGAGGTAACATTATATGAATGTAAAATACCTTTATTCCCTCATTGCTGTCGTTGTTCTTTTCCTGATTTCCTACATTGGTGTTGAAGCGCTGGGTCTTCATATCCTTTTTGGAATCGTCATTCCCTATGTGGCCATTATCATATTTATTGCCGGGTTCATTTACCGGGTGATGGCGTGGACACGTTCGGCGGTTCCTTTTAAAATTCCCACCACCTGTGGTCAGCAGAAAACACTTCCCTGGATCAAGCCAAACAGTGTTGACAACCCGACCACTACCGGAGGCGTGGTGATTCGAATGATACTGGAGATTCTGTTTTTCCGGTCTTTGTTCAGGAATACCCGGATGAAGCTAAAAGAGGGATCCAAACTGTCCTACCAGCTGGAAATCTTTTTATGGCTGGGGGCTCTGGCATTTCACTGGTCATTTCTTACCGTGATCGTTCGGCATCTTCGCTTTTTTACCGAGCCGGTTCCTTTTTTAATACAGTTGCTGGAAAGACTGGACGGTTTTTTCCGCATAGAAATTCTATATGATGTCTATAAATGGGGCCTGCCCGGTGTATATCTGTCCGGCCTTGTGCTGCTGGCAGCAGTGACCTATCTGTTTTTAAGAAGGGTTTTCATTCCCCAGGTCAGATATATCTCCCTTGCCGCAGATTTTTTCCCGCTTTTTTTAATTTTCGGCATTGCGTTAACCGGTATCCTGATGCGTTATTTTTCCAAGGTAAATATTGTAGAAATAAAAGAATTTGCCATGGGTCTGATAACCTTTCGGTTTACCATCCCGGAAGGAGTCGGGGGCGTTTTTTATGTCCATCTGTTTTTTGTCAGTATTCTGTTGGCATACTTTCCCTTCAGCAAGCTCATGCACCTGGGAGGAATATTTTTAAGTCCGACCAGAAACCTGACCACCGACACCCGCGCCAGAAGGCATGTCAACCCATGGAATTATCCGGTTCCTACCCATACTTACGAAGAATATGAAGACGAATTCAGGGAAAAAATGGTAGAAGCCGGACTGCCGGTGGACAAACAGCCTGTTGCAAAAACACCGGAAGAACCACAGGAACAAGAAGAAAAGGAGTAGTTTATGGCAGATGTTCCAACACCAGAAGAAATGTTAAAGATGGACCACCGTCCTTCTCAAACAGGATGGATGGAAACTCCCGTTAATATAAGAAAAGGCATTGCATGCTACGCCTCAAACCCTAAAAGTGTGGAGTATGTCGGGCTTCCCTACCCCAGAACCTGGAGCTGTTTCGAGGAAGACTGGCAACTGCCGGAAAACTGGAAAGAAATTATTTTCGAAGGGTTTAGAGAACGTCTGGAACGGTTTCGCTCTTTTAAAGTGTTCATGGATATTTGTGTCCGCTGCGGAGCCTGTGCCGACAAATGCCATTTCTTTATCGGAACGGGCGATCCTAAAAACATGCCGGTTTTAAGAGCCGAACTGTTGCGTTCCGTCTATCGTAATGACTTTACCACCGCGGGAAAAATTCTTGGCAAGGTGGCCGGGGCAAGGCCGCTTACACTGGCGGTATTAAAGGAATGGTGGTATTATTTCTTCCAGTGCACCGAATGTCGAAGGTGCTCGGTTTTTTGCCCCTATGGGATAGACACTGCCGAGATAACCATTATGGGTAGGGAACTTCTCAATCTCATCGGACTGAATATCGACTGGATTGCCACCCCGGTGGCCAACTGCTACCGGACGGGAAATCACCTTGGAATACAGCCCCACGCGTATAAGGATATGCTGGACTTTTTTACCGATGAAATCGAGGACATCACCGGAATCAGGGTGAACCCCTCATTCAATAAAAAAGGTGCGGACATCCTGTTTATTACCCCGTCCGGCGATGTGTTTGCCGATCCGGGGACCTTCACCTGCATGGGATACATGATGATATTTCATTATTTACAGGAGAAGTACGGTTTTGACATCACCTGGAGCACCTATGCATCCGAAGGCGGGAACTTCGGCTTTTTCACCTCCCACGAGACCATGAAGCGACTCAATGCCAAGATGTATGCAGAAGCCAAAAGACTCGGAGTAAAATGGATTCTCGGAGGTGAATGCGGCCACATGTGGCGGGTGATTAACCAGTATATGGATACATTGAACGGTCCGGCCGATTTTCTGGAAGAGCCGGTTTCCCCCATAACCGGAACCAAGTTTGAAAACGCCAAATCCACCAAGATGGTGCATATTATGGAGTTTCTCGCTGATCTTATCAAGCATGATAAACTCGATCTCGATCCCAGCAGAAATGATCACATCAAGGTCACCTATCACGATTCCTGCAATCCTGCCAGGGGCATGGGACTTTTGGAAGAGCCAAGATATGTGATTAACCACGTATGCAACCATTTTTATGAAATGCCTCAAAATACAATCCGGGAACAAACCTTCTGCTGCGGCAGCGGAGCAGGCTTGAATGCAGGTGAAGATATGGAACTGAGAATGGCCGGAGGGCTTCCCAGGGCCAACGCCGTCAAATATGTTCATGAAAAATTCGGTGTAAATATGCTTTCATGTATCTGCGCCATCGACCGGGCGGTACTTCCTGACCTCATGTCTTACTGGGTTCCGGAAGTCGATGTCACCGGTATTTGCGAAATGGTGGCCAATGCACTGAACATGCCCGGACAAAAAGAAAGAACACTTGACCTGCGCGGGGAAGAACTGCCGGGAATAGAGGGTGATACGGAGGGTGATGCTGATGAATGATAAAAAAATTATCATTGCGGGTTTAATTATTTTTATCGCAATTATACTGTTTCCTTTCTGGTATGGTCTGCTGAAGGCCGCCCCTGCACCTGAACTTAAATTGACCGATAAGGCCAAGGCGGCCAAAGAGTGCGTTCGCCCCACTGATTATATGAAAGCAGAACATATGCAGCTGCTTGATGAATGGAGACATTCGGTGGTAAGAAATGCCGAGAGAGTGTATGTCAACAGCAGCGGAAAGGAATTTAACATGAGTCTGTCAAATACCTGTCTTGATTGTCACTCAAACAAGGCAGACTTTTGTGATAAGTGCCACGATTATGCTTCGGTAGATCCTTATTGCTGGGATTGCCATATTGATAACCCGAAGGAGAAAAAGTGATGGAAAGCAGCAAAAGACGCTTTTTGCAAATAGCAGGTATTTCAGCCCTTGGTTTGGGGGCAAAGCCTGTTCTGGATGCATTTGCCAAAGAAGAACACGGCGATAAACCCGAGGTTCAAATTAAAAAAGGGGACAAGGCCTTAAAAGCCAAACAGTGGGCCATGGTCATCGATACCCGGAAACTCGATTCGGCAGAGGCTCTTGAGCCGATCATTGATGCCTGTCATAAAATTCATAATGTTCCCACCAAGCTGGAGAATAAGGGACATGAGGTGAAATGGATCTGGGAGGAAGAATACAAGCACGCTTTTCCGGGAAAAACCAATCGGTTCCTTGATGATAAGATAAAGCAGACGCCTTTTCTGGTCCTTTGCAATCACTGTGAAGACCCGCCCTGTTGCCGCGCCTGCCCCACCAAAGCCACGTTTAAAAGAGAGAGTGACGGGATCGTGCTGATGGATTTTCACCGCTGCATCGGCTGCAGATTTTGTATGGCGGCCTGTCCCTTCGGTGCACGAAGTTTCAATTTCAGAGATCCACGCCCTTTCATTGAAGAAACCAACAAGGAGTTCCCCACCCGAATGAAAGGGGTGGTGGAAAAGTGCAACTTCTGTGCGGAGCGCCTGGCGGTTGGCAAAATGCCTGCCTGTGTGGAGGCATCCAACGGCGCCATCGCTTTCGGGGATCTGTACGATCCTGAGTCTGAAGTCAGAAAACTGTTAAAAACAAACTACACAATCCGACGTAAGCAGGGCCTGGGTACCGAGCCTTCTGTTTACTACATAGTGTGAGGTCGTTATGCTTGAATTAGCAATCAAAGGCAGCAAAAAATATTATGGGTGGTTGGCGGTTCTGCTTGTTATAATCGGGGTTGGATTTCTCGTTTATCTGAAGCAGCTCGATTTTGGCCTGGGCATTACCGGTATGACCCGGGATGTATCCTGGGGATTTTATATCGCCCAGTTTACCTTCTTGGTTGGTGTGGCCGCAGGGGGTGTGATGGTGGTTTTGCCATACTATCTGCATGATTATAAGGCCTTTGGAAAGGTGACCATTTTGGGCGAGTTTCTCGCCATTGCCTCCGTGGTGATGTGCCTGTTATTTATTATCGTCGACCTTGGCCAGCCCATGAGGCTTTTTAACGTTCCGCTTTATCCCACGCCGAATTCCGTTCTTTTCTGGGATATGATCGTATTGAATGTATATCTTTTCTTAAATATTATTATCGGCTGGAATGTGCTGGAAGCCGAGAGGAATAATGTTCACTACCAGGCATGGCTCAAACCGCTGATATATATTTCCATCCCCTGGGCGGTGAGCATCCATACGGTTACCGCCTATCTTTACTGCGGTCTTCCGGGCAGAGGATTCTGGATGACAGCTATTTTAGCTCCCAGGTTTCTTTCTTCCGCCTTTGCAGCCGGTCCGGCACTATTGATTCTGTTATGCCTGATTATCCGAAGGGTGACCAATTACGACCCGGGGAAGGAACAGATTCAGTCTCTGGCCAAGATCGTGGCCTATGCAATTTCAATTAATGTGTTTTTCTTTCTCTGCGAAATTTTTACTGTCTTTTATGCCAACATTCCCGAGCATACCGATCATATTAAATACCTTTTTGTCGGTCTTCACGGACACGGTGTGCTGGTGCCCTGGATGTGGACCTCCATGGTTTTGATGGTGATCAGTATTATTTTGCTGGTGAATCCAATCACGCGTAAAAACGAAAGCATTCTGATTGTCGCCTGCATCACCACTTTTGTCGGCACCTGGATCGACAAAGGGCTTGGCATGATCTCCGGCGGTTTTGTACCCAGCCCCTTACACCATGTGAATGAATATGTTCCGACCATACCTGAAGTTCTGATCGCACTCGGTGTCTGGGCCACCGGATTTTTGGTGTTAACCCTCCTGTTTAAAATCGCGGTTTCAGTAAAGGAAGAAGTTCGCGCATAATCGAAACTGCTAAATAAATTTTCCAAGGGCTCAAATTTTCGGTTTGAGCCCTTTTTTTTTCTGTAATAAATTAGCCTTGTTAAAAGATTTAATACGGAGTTTCACGCAGAGACACTGAATATTAATTTTTAATCTCTGTGAAATTTCCTGGCATATCCATGGTAACCATATAATGGTTGAACAAAAAATTACCAACCTCAAGCTGCCACTCTCCGGCGCTCTTTTTACCGCCTTTATCTGCATCCTGTTCGGATCCAATGCGGTGGCGATAAAGATGACCCTTGAAGGAATAGGTGTTTTCACCTCAGCCGGGATGCGATTCGGCGTGGCATCGCTGGTAATTAGTCTATGGGCTCTGTCCACACGTAAGCCTTTTGTCATAAGAAAAGGACAATTCTACCCCATGCTCATTATTGGCATGATATTTTTTGTTCAACTGTCCCTTTTTTATTTTGGCATCAGCAGAACCAATGCCTCCCGGGCCACACTGTTTGTCAACCTGCAGCCTTTTTTCCTTCTGGTTTTGGCACATTATTTCATTGCTGAAGATGCCATATCAACAAGAAAGCTGTTGGGCATTCTGGTGGGTTTTTCCGGGGTGGCTTTTGTATTCCTGGAAAAGAAGGGAATCACTGCGGATTTTCAAACCGGTGACCTGATCGTTTTATGTGCCGCTTTTCTGTGGGCCTGCAATGGGATTTATACCAAAAGAATTATCGCAAACTTTGAACCGTTTCATCTCGTGCTATATCCAATGATGATCGCCACCCCGCTGTTTTTTCTGGCAGGCTTTCTCTTCGATGGCAGCATGATATCGGAAATAAACCCGAGGGTGACTTTATCGTTATTATATCAGGCTGTTGTAACCGGATCCTTTGGTTTTATCGCCTGGATTACCATGCTAAAAAAATACGGTGCCGTCGCTTTGCATTCTTTTATTTTCATTATGCCGGTGGCGGGTGTGCTGCTGGGTGGACTTGTTTTGCGAGAACCGATCACTGCAAAAATTATGCTGGCACTGCTGCTTATCGTTTCGGGAATCTTTATCGTGAATCTAAAATGGGTTCATGCACCCACATAACCATTTCACACCTTTGAGTTAAGATCGTTATCATTATGGCAAAATCAAATTGGTTTGAATGTTCAGTGTTTTCCGACCAAAGCGACTGCCTGTGCATGCTTCCCTGAAGAATAAGCAATGACCCCACCTGCTTTATCTGCTTTCGAAAGTTGAGAGATGCTGTTGAATGCCCAGTGAAATTTGATGGCCCCAATTCTATGGAGATTCTCACATTTAAAATAGACTTAAACCCCAACCGCCCGGTTGAGTGTCCGTGAAGCCATATAAATTCAGTGTCATCTATTCGGTTTTTACCGCAGCTTTTGTTGGACGCATTTTCCTTTGTGTGTCTCTACCAGCAACATAATGTCTGCGATTTTTTATTCATCATCATCGTAATCTGGATATTGTGGCGGAGATTCTCCAACTGACTTGATTAGTTTAATATGTTTTTTATTAGATTTTAATTCATCAATATTTTGTACATAGATTCGATGCCACCAATCACCCCCAAAATCAAATAGATAGTGAAAAACATCATTTTCATTTAAGCCGGCATCACCAATTCGAGTCTTTGTTGTCGATGCAGAGGTGACTAATGCGTTAATTTGTCGTTAGACGGATATGATTTTACAACAATCAACATTAAGATTTTCTTGACTCGACATGCACCAATAATGATATCATTAATGTTGTTCAACCTGAGTAACTCTCAGAGACTGTCGAAAAAAACTAAATTTACGATTTTGATGTTTGTAACCTAGTGATTTTCTGTCCAGGCTCGGGATCGACAATTATGGCGGCAAAGGCAAACCGGCTGGCTGCCACCTTGTTTTACTGGCGTAAAATGGAAGGAAGGTTCCGATCAGACTGGATGCCACAACCGTTTATTCCGGGGAAAAAGAAGTGACCACCATCGTCTGCTTTCGTGACCTCAGCGAGAAAATCCTCCCGAGAGTCATAACCTTGAAAGGATAGCAAGCAGTATGGCTCGACATCTCAAACTCTACAACCAACAGTTTGGTGATACCGCCGCGCGGATAGGATTGATTAGCCAGGCGCAATTGAATGAAGCACGGAGGCACCAGAAAGAATTACAGGAAAAAACAAAAAACGATGTATCCCTGGGACAAGTATTGCTGCAGCTCGGGCATATTACTGAAGAGCAACGAGCTGCCATTATAGCAATGCTGGCTCTGTCAGAAGACAACCAGAAAAGCGGTGAAAGCAAGGCTCTGCGTGAGAAAGCCAAGATACTGTTTAGGGAACTGGGGCTTTACAACCAGCGCTTCGGAGATCTTGCCATGAAGCTGGGATTCATTTCTGAGGGCCAGCTTAAAAAATCTTTAGAAATTCAAAGGAAGGTACAAGAAAAAATAAAGAACGACGTCCCCCTCAGCCGGGTTTTGGAAGAACTTAAATATCTCTCAGAGGAGCAAAAGGCGGCAATACTTGCAGTGCAGGGCCTGACTGTGGAAACTGCGCCCGGTAGCGAAAAAGCCAAATCAGGTGTCGAAGGATTCGGACCTGGTGCCGAAAATGGTGAATCCGACGATGAACAAATCTTACCCGGCAAACAGGAACCCAAAGAAGATGAAGAACAGGTTAAGATTCATGAATATTTTTTGGTGGATGTTAGTGAAGATAAGTTGACTGCCAGGTTGATGCCGAACGCCCGGGATCATGAGGAACTGGTTTTTGAAGATGTGCTCAAGTTGATTGAAGCGGAAGGGATTAAACATGGTCTTGTTGAGAAGGCTGTGATCCTAAGCTTTTTTAAAGATGAATCTGAAGAACCTAAAACACTGACAATAGCTAAGGGCTATCCTGCTGGAGAAGGAAAAGATCCGGAGATTGTGTATCACTTTGAAACCAACCCGCTCACAGCCGGTAAGTTGATGGAAGATGGAACTATCGACTGGAAAGATCGAGGGGAAATACCCCAGGTCGATGAAGGAAATCTTCTCGTGGAGATAATACCCGGTATTAATGGTACGGTTGGGATGGATGTGTTCGGGAATGAAATTCCTGCGCTACCGATCGCGAAAGTAAGTCTGAAAGCCGGTAAAGGGGTGAAAAAATCCAAGGACGGTAATCGTTTTTTTGCCGGTGCCAAAGGGACCCCGCAACTGTCTCGAAATGATACACTGATTGTTTCTCCGGTACTCAACATACCAGGCGATATAGGCGTCGAAACCGGACACGTTGAATTTAATGGGCATATTGAAGTGGAAGGCACCGTTCAAAGCGGTTACCGGGTGAGGGGTGAGAGTTTCAGAGCCCAGAGTATCGACAATGCAGAACTCCATGTCAGTGGAGACGTTGTGGTGACCGGCGGGATTTTCAACTCAAAGATCAACTGCGAGGGCAATTTGAATGCCGTGCATGTGCACAATTCCGACATCAATTCCGGCGGTGACCTCGTTGTTGAAACGGAAATTACTGAATCCAGGATTGAATTATATGGGATTTGCAAGGTGGAGAACGGCACCATTATATCTTCCGAAATTGCCGCCCGGGAGGGAATTATCGCTAAGAACGTAGGGACCGCCGTGTCAAAACCCTCTGACCTGAATGTCGGGGTTGACCACATACTGCGCCGGAAAATTTCGGGGCTCAAAAAATTGTTTTCAAAAACGGGCCGGAGAAAGAAGGACCTCACGCCCCAAATCGAAACCCTGAAGGCCCAGTCCGACCAGATAAACGGAGAACTCGGGGAGGTCGCCCAGAAACAAGACCGATACATGGTGCAGTTGAGGCAATTAAAAGAAAAATTCAAGGATCATGAAAGCATTGATGAAGGACTGAAAGCTAAATATGAAAAGGCGATCGCAGAACTTGAAGCAGAACGCAGCGCAATAGACACAGTCGTGGAAGAGCTGATGAAGAAAGACAGCGAAATCGAAACTACCATTGCGGACCTTGAAGAGGAGGCGACTGAACTTGCTGAAGACTTGACGGAACTCGAAGAAAAAATTGAGATGCTACGGGAAAAGCGGGAAACAGAAAAGGGGAAACCGGTTGTGAAGGTTTCCGGGGATCTTTTTCACGGCACTAAAATTTCAGGTCCTAAATCAAAGCTCACCTTCAAGGACGATTGTGCCCATGTCAACATTTTTGAAACCAATAAAACTAAAGAGGGTCAATCTACCCGGTGGCATATGAAAATCAACCCCCTGCGGTGAAACATACGTAAGCTCTAAAACCCTATAGGGCATAAACTGTTTCTATATGCCGGGATCATCGACCACCATGAGCAGACATTGATGATTGCCACCTAAGCAAACATCAATCTCAGTGGTAACTGTCAGGGTGAAGCGGTTGCGGCTGTTTTTAATTATTCACCCGCCCGATGAACTGTATCAGGAGAAAATGCCGGCAAACAAACAGCTATATATTCGGCACCGCCCGCATTTGGTGTGCTATATTTAACCCATTCATTTTTATTAACAATAATAGCTTCACCCGCATGTACATCCAACTCGCCCGATTCAGTTTTTACCCTCAACATTCCTTTTAGAACCACTGTATACTCGGTAAATTCCGGCTGCTGCCCAGGCTCTACCCAACCTTGGGGACTGACCATGCGAGCGATACTCAAGGCTGTGGTATCGGAGTTAACCAACCCAATATATTCTTCAATTCTCTTGGGTTTGTTGCCGGCTGCTTCAATAACTGTTGGCTTATTTATTTTTATTGGCATGTGTGTAAATTTTTAACGGCACGCTTCAGTGACGCAAGTCTCTTTTTCGCGTCTGTTTGCCGACGCTTAGGTGGACTTTTCAACGTTATGCTGAGGCCCTAAAACCCAGTAAGGGATATTTCTTTTAGTCCATTTCGCAAAAGACATCTTCTCTGCCAGGTAAAAATGTCTGTATGCCTTAATTGCATCTCCAGGAACTTTATATTTTTCGGGCATGGCTTGAGCAAATTCGGTCAAGCCCAGATTTTCGTAGTCATAATTCGAAATTTCCCGAAGAACAGACATTGATTTGTGGTCTGTTTCTTTTTCAAATCTGAATCGGTATTCATTATTAAGTGCGGCTGCAAGATTTTGCAGCCAGGAAAAATTGTCGAATGACTTTTCTACCCAAAGCACACATGGATGTTTTATGTGGGTCGACTTGTATGGTGTAGAAAACCCTTTTTTATTTAACGCCGTGCATAACATCTGCACGCTCTCAAGTATCATTTTCACCACGTGTTGGTCACAATGATACTCTGCGCATTTTTCAATATTTTCATCCAGAATAAATATATTCATTTGAGCGAAGTTCACCAATAGAAACATGTACCTTTCAGCCAGCTTTTTAGAAAGTACCTTAATATGGTGCAACAGGCCAGAGGCATCTAATCTTGCTAACCTTGGCATCACCTATAATTTTCTTTTTTATATTAATCTTCAAGCACTTTCTGCGCGAATGTCCCCTATTTTGAACTTTTAAACTAGAACCTATCTCAAAAATAAGGTTCGGGTTCAGGGCAAGGCGTGGATCGGTGAAAAAGCGGAGCATACACGCAGTATGTGAGCATTTTGAACCGTTCCACAACGCCGCCATGGACACTAAGATTGTTTTTGAGATCGGTTCTAATGAATGTCCCTGACCCTAATAGCCTTGAACATTAAATGTTTCAACTACTTGAGTTTTTCGACATTAAGCAACTGAATCTCTCCCTCTGGGCTGAGGGCAATATTAATATTATTTTCTGTTTTAATTTTGACCGCCAGTGCATATTTTTCAATCGTTATGACATCTCCATCCTTCAGATACGAAGTAGCAATCCTTCCTTTATTGAGAAATGTCCCGTTGGTGCTTTTCAGATCTTCAATTAAGTAGTTACCCTGATTCTGAATAATCTGTGCATGTTGTCTGGAGACAGCAGGACTATCAATATGAATATCATTGCTTTCAAGCCTGCCGATAGTGATTTTATCTTTATCGGTTTCAAATGCTTTCAGCACTTTTTGGTTTAACTTCAGCAGTATTTTGATCATCGATGACCTCTATGGCTATGCGCTTTGAAAAATGGTAATTCTTGCTGCTGAGCGCCTCGAACCCTAAATTAGTCGACTTGTCAATATATCAGGGAAAGTCCCGAAACCCGCCAGATATCTATGCCATGAAAGTCCTTTACACCGGCGCATGGTCATTTCATGGTAAAGCCACGGGATTTCAGAAATCCACGCATGTGGGGACGGGATTCTTTACCCACCAGAGCCTTCATCTCCTGGGTCCAGCAGCTATCTTTGGTGCCACCCGTACGGGTTCTGTAATAATTCCGTAGTTGTTCATCATACGCCATGATACCCTCCGTGTCATCTGAGTTTTGATAACGATCTTCCTTCAGTACCACGGGGAGGGGCAAGCGGGGTTTGACTTCAGGGTCCTGGGCCGGATATCCGAGACAAAACCCGAAAACAGGATATACCTGATCCGGCAGATTCAGAAGCGCAACGACCCTCTCCGGATCATTGCGGATACCGCCGATGTAGCAGATGCCCAAACCTGTTGATTCGGCGGCGACGGCACAGTTCTGGGCAAACAGGGCCACATCAATGGTGGCAATGATGAAGTGTTCGGTCATCCCAGTTATAAAGTCACCGCTCTGCATCTCACAGGCCCGTCGGGATCGGTTGAGATCGGCACAGAACACCAGAAAAGCCCCGGCGGTGGTCACATATTCCTGATCCCCGGACAACCGGGCAATTTCACGCCGCGTTTCCGCTTTCCGCACACGGATCACCGTGGTGGCCTGGAGGTTGCTGGAGGTAGCTGCAGATTGGCCACACCGAATAATTTCATCAATCATACCATCATCCACCGGTTGATCGGTGAATTTTCGGATGGAGCGGTGGGACCGGAGTAATTGCATCACTGGATTCATTTAGTCCTCTTTCAGGTAACTGATTAAACGCAATGATTGCATATTTCTCTCCTCTTTAAGATGGGCCTTGACGCTGGGAGGAAATCGAAGTCTTCGCTATCTGGGTCACTCACAGACACGATAGCCTCCTTTATCCTTTCCAACAATCGTAAGCACTGTCACTATTTTTCAACAGGAACGATCGTCTTTCTCTGACGCATGGATATTAAATCCTTCTTTTAGAGTTTGATGTTCCCCTCAAAAAGTGGACTATTATTTGTATTAGCTTGTCTGTTGCTCAAATTCAACCCTTCAATCAAAATCATAATTCCTCCAAGCGGAATCAAATAATACTAAAAAATTATTATGTTATTTATCAGCTTATTATATCAAAGTATTGTCTAAAGTATTTCACAATTTTGGCGATAAATTAAATAATGGAGTTGTGTTATTGGTAAAATATCCCAAGCTAGTGAGTATAACAATCCTAAACAAACCAGTATATTGGGGATGTTAATTCAAGAACTAAGAAGCGGGGAACTGATGGATAATTATAATATCTGGAAAGAAGATGCATATTCAATGCACCATCGCACATAAGTTTAAATTCGGAGGTAGAAATGAAAAAATTATATGAATTTATGTTTTGTTTTTTATTTGCTTTGATTTTTATTGTCCCTGCAAAAGCTGCTCAACCAGTTGATACTCCCAAACTCGTTAAAGAACTTGGATTCCAATCAACAATGGAATTGAGAATGTCCATACCGAACGTCCCGCAGTCTGATTTTGAAAAAGAAACCATATTGAAAAATTCTGTCTATAAAAAGTATACGGACCTATATGAAAAGATTAAACACGTCACGATTAATAATTATCAACCCAAAACCTGGGAAGGTAAAGATGCAGCGAAAACCTTAGTTGAGTTTAGAAAAGCCATAGAAAAGTATTTGGCGAAATACAAGGAGCTAAAAAAAGATCATAAGCCCAAGAAAGATCTTCAAGAAATTTTAGATAGATATCAACTTGGAACCAATGCTTTAAACATCAGAAGTTTTGTTGATTCTATTGTAAATCCTTCTCGCTCCATGCTTAAAGATTCTATTCTTACAAGAAAAATCGTTAATCTCCACAATGAATTAGTTCGGATTGACCCCAATGAGTTCGATCTTTCAAATCCGATGATAAAAGACAGCGTAATTATTCTATATAACCAATTTTTAGATATAGCTAAGAATTTTGTTAAGACTAGAAAGGACCTAATTGCTCAAGAAAAAAAACAGGCAGAAGAAAAAGCTGCAAAGATCGCAGCAGAAAAAGAGCGGATAGCTAAACGGAATGCCAAACTCAAAGAAGAAACTGCCAGAAAAAAACATGAAAGTTTATCTGCATCTGTGGAAAAGAAAAATGTTACAAAAACATCAGATGCACCCTCCAAGATATTAAAAGAGGAAAGAGCTGAACCAGTTAAGATTAAACAGTCTACGGTAAATAAGATCACCAACAAGTATTCTCGTGTGAAAGGCGGTTGGAAATTCTTAAAATGGGGAATGATTCCAGATGAAGTTGAAATTTTACTGAAGCATAATTATTTTATCCCGCTTCAAGGCAAACTAAAAACGTACAGACAACCATCACATGTCTGGTTTGACAACGGTCTTAAATACGATTTTCAGAACAACACTCATGTTATTGGCGCTCCAAATTCAATTAACATGTATCGATATTTCAAAATTAATGAAGGATTTACGGGCAATACTTTAGAATGGAACAATGCCAAACTACCATATGAGAGATCTTTAACTATCTTTTTTTATCAAGAAAAGCTTTTTGGTGTTAAAATTCAGTATTACAACTCATATGATGATGCCTTAATTATTGTTACGGGATACAAAGAGAAATTTGGAGGGAAAATATTAAAATACAACAAAGATACTCGCGATAATGTGATTTATTTTCTGGACAAGAAAAATCTAAGTATAATTGGTACGAAATCAGTGACCTCTGGCGATAGGAATTCTACTATCATTGTTATGGTAAATCCCGGCATTCCACCTAAAATGATAAAAGACGAAATTAATCGACAAAAAATTCAAACTGATAAGCAACATAATAAAATAAAAAGCAATTTGTTTGAATAATTAATATTTACAATCATCATAACGAACTTATAAACTTTCCTGAAATCTAAATCGTTAGAATTATCAATATATCAAGGAGGCTCCCGAAACCCAGGAAGTCTCCATCCGGTAGAAAGGTCATGGCCCAGGGTTCATTGAATACTCCAAAGCTCTCGGCCAACAGCCTTGAACCTGCATTACCGTAAATTATCTTATCAGCGGACTCGGCGTAGGTGTTGCAGAAAAACAGGAGCAATACCAGGGCCAGGCAACTTATTAAACGCAATGATCGCATATTTTTCTCCACTTTCAGATGGGCCCTGAACGCTGGGAGGAAATCGAAGTCTTCGCTATCTGGGTACGCACCGGTACGATAGTCTCCTTTATCCTTTCCAACAATCGTAAGCACTGAGAAGCACATCATCGACT